>JBGOVH010000223.1:0-5267 GCA_041478005.1 Terriglobia bacterium
AAGAGGGAAGGTGTGAAAAAATGCGCCGGGTCAGGGGACCCGGCCTACAAAGCATCCGCAAAACCTTTAGAATCATTGATAGGGCGTTGATTAGATCCCGCGCCGTGTCCTGCTACCTCTGCACCTGTTAGTAGGTTTTGACAAATGTCGGAAACAGACGACCATTACATGACTCGCGCCCTGGACCTGGCCCTGATGGGCAAGGGTCTCGCCAGCCCCAATCCCATGGTCGGGGCAATTCTGGTCAAGGATAACCGTGTTGTTGGCGAGGGTTTCCATCGCTATGAAGAGCGTAAACATGCCGAGGTTCTGGCTATCGAGCAGGCGGGAAACCAAACACGTGGAGCAACACTCTACGTAACGCTGGAGCCTTGCAGCCATTGTGGCCGAACGCCCCCATGTGCCAACCTAGTGATCGAGACCGGGGTGATTCGTGTCGTGGCAGCCATGGTCGATCCCAATCCGCTGGTAGCGGGGACTGGACTTAGTAAGCTTAGAGAGGCTGGGATCAGCGTGAGTGCTGGAATTCGGGAAGCAGCGGCGCAAAAAATAAATGAAACCTATGTTAAATACATCCAGACACGTCAGCCTTTTGTAACTCTCAAGACGGCAATGACCCTGGATGGAAAAATTGGCGACGCCAGTGGGCATTCCAAATGGATTTCGGATGAGCCTTCGAGAGACAGGGTGCAACAATTGCGTTTCGAAAATGATGCGGTATTGATTGGGATTGGCACTGTCCTGAAGGATGACCCTGTTTTGACTGACCGTACCCAACAACTCCGCCGGAGGCCGCTGCTCCGAGTAGTTCTTGATACCCACTTGAAGCTTTCTCCCAGGAGCCGACTGGCTGAGAGTCTCCCACACGGTGGTGGTATAATTGTATTTTGTTCGGAGTCGTATGGCTCCACTCGTGGGCACAAGCTCGAAGAGCTCGGTGTTGAAGTTATTGCCCTGCCGTTAACGGGGGGCAAAATTCCTCTCGAAATGGTTTTGCGAGAATTAGGCAAAAGAGAGATTACGAGCCTATTGATTGAAGGCGGCTCAAAAGTGAATTTCGAGGCATTGCGGTCCGGAAGCGTTGACAGGATTCTTTGCTTCATTGCACCGAGGATCTTGGGAGGACGTTCTTCCATCCCATTTGTAGGGGGCGAAGGGTTCGGTGCCCTGGAGAACAGCTTGGGGCTGTCATTCTCGTCTGTCGAGAGAATTGGCTCAGATCTTCTCATTGAAGCGTATGTTTCAAAGACTAAAGGCTGTTAGCGATCTATAAAGTTGAGGGATTTCCCCTGAAAGGATGAGCGAATCATTTTGCGTCAATGTTTACCGGAATCATTGAAGAAGTAGGCCACGTAAAGTCATTTCAGCCCCACCAAGGAGCCGCCACTCTAGAGATTGTGGCCATGAAGACCCTCGAGGGGCTTCAAGTGGGGGATAGTGTCGCGGTCAACGGAGTTTGTCTCACGGTGAGGGAAAGAGTCGGAAGCACCTTTCAGGCCCAGCTTTCCCAAGAGACCTTGACCCGGTCCAACTTGAGTAAAGTAAAATCAGGAACTCTTGTCAATCTGGAGAGGCCGCTGCTGCCCTCCAGCCGCCTGGGCGGGCATTTCGTGCAAGGCCATGTGGACGGGATCGGCAAGGTACTGTCAATTGAAACACAAAGCGAGTTTGCGGTAATGGAATTCTCTCTGCCCCCGCAGATTCAGGCCTACCTCGTCGAGAAAGGTTCGATTGCAGTCGATGGCATCAGTCTCACGGTGTCTCTTCTCAAGAAAGACGCCTTTCAGGTCGCTCTCATCCCGCACACTCTCGAGAATACCAACCTTCGAACTCGTCGCGAGGGCGAAGCGGTGAACCTGGAATGTGACGTGCTGGCAAAATACGTGGAATCCCTCCTAAGAAAGCAAAAGGAATCGGACAAGGAGCCCAAGCTGACGGAGAAATACTTGCGCGAACAGGGGTATTAAGCTCCAACGAGCCCTAAGAGTTTGGACATTTCAAAAAGGTAGGGCGTGCCCGCTGGGCGCGCCGTGGACGGCCCAGCGGGCCGTCCCTACCAAGACGAACCCAAAACTCCAGGGTTCTAACGAGCCATATCCTCCATACAAGAAGGACCTATGTACTTTTCAACTGTTGAAGAAGCAATCAAGGATCTCAAAGCCGGCAAAATGTTGATTGTTGTTGATGATGAAGACCGGGAAAACGAAGGGGACCTGACAATCGCAGCGGAAAAAATAACGCCCGAGGCAATTAATTTCATGGCGCGCCACGGTCGCGGTTTAATCTGTTTATCGATGACAGGCGACCGTTTAGACCAACTGCAAATCCCCTTAATGGTATCTGACAACACCTCAAGTTTCGGAACCGCTTTCTGCGTCTCGATCGAGGCCAAACGCAAAGTCTCGACGGGAATTTCTGCTGCCGATCGCGCTCAAACCATCTTGACAGCCATTGATCCGGAAACCAAACCTCATGATCTCGTAAGACCTGGCCATGTGTTTCCTTTGCGAGCACGCAAGGGTGGGGTTCTGATTCGGGCAGGCCAAACTGAGGCAGCAGTGGACTTGGCGCGAATTGCGGGTTTGAAGCCTGCGGGAGTCATTTGCGAAGTGATGAATGAGGACGGGACGATGGCACGAGTCCATGAACTTTATGAGTTCTCGGCAAAACACAGCATAAAAATGATTACCGTGGCCGACCTCATCAAGTATCGGTTAAGAACGGAAAGCTTTGTCCATAGGGTTGCTGAAGCGGATCTTCCCACTAAATATGGGGTATTTAGGATGCTGGCTTTTGAGTGCGCAATTGATAACGAGACTCACGTGGCTTTGGTCTATGGATCCATCGATCCAGAGCGTCCAGTGCTTGTCCGGGTTCATTCCCATTGTCTGACCGGGGATGTCTTCAGTGCAGTCAAATGCCATTGCCGGGCTCAATTAGAAAAGTCTATGGAACTAATCTCCAAGGAAGGCTGCGGTGTGTTGCTCTACATGCACCAGACAGGAAGGGGATTCGAAGTTCAGAAGTCGGACGGAAACAATCAAATTGCCTATCACGGTATGAGGGAAGCCGCTGACGATGCTTATAGCGTGAGACGATCGCTGCGCGGATATGGAACGGGATCGCAGATTCTGGCTTGCCTGAACCTAAAAAACATTCGGCTGTTGACCAATCATCCACGTAAGATTGTGGGTTTGGAAGGTTTCGGAATCAAAGTGGTGGAGCAGATTCCCATCGATATCGGAGAGCATATCTCCCGGTCTCCTTTACTAGGCAAGGGCTGAGACCCTTGATATCCCGACTCAGCTGTTTTTCTGCTTCGTTAACTTCGCAGCTTCCTCCATCATTTGAGTGACTTGTTGAGAGCTTGAAGCCTCACAATATATCCTTAATAAGGGCTCTGTGCCAGATTGACGGAAGAGAATCCAACTGTGATCCTTGAAGATCAGCTTCGTCCCGTCCAATGTCTCCACTCGATCTAGCGAAAGTTCTGCAAAAGTTGCGGGCGGGGCCTGCCTAAGCTGATTTACCAATTGATGCCCAAAAGTTAGAGGCACGTGCAGGTCCCGGCGCTGAAAATGAAATTCTCCAAACTCCCGCCACATGGCTTGAATCATTCCTCTTAAACTCTGGCCGCTTTCAGCAACGGCTTCCAGCATGAGCAGGTTTACTAGAATCCCGTCACGTTCTGGAATATGATTCTTGATCCCAACACCACCACTTTCCTCTCCCCCGATTAAGATATCTTCGCGCAGCATTAAGTCAGCAATGTTTTTGAACCCGATCGGAACCGTCTGGCATTCCAATCCGAGCTTCAGACAGATTCTCTCGATGAGTACACTTTGCGAAAAAGTCTTGACCACTTTGCCGCTCCAGCGGCGTCCGCGGATCAAGTGGAGGATTAGCAGAGCCAGAATCTGATGAGTGTTCACATAATTTCCCTCACGATCCATGATGCCCAACCGATCGGCGTCTCCGTCGGTGGCAAGGCCAATGTCTGCGTGGTTTTCCAAGATTGCCTTTTGCAGGGCGACCAGGTTTTCTTCCATGGGCTCAGGAAAAATTCCTCCAAAAAGCGGGTCTGCCTTTTGGCGAATGGTTAGGCAGTGGACCCCATACGGGCTCAAGATGCTTTGCAGCAGATCATGCCCAGTGCCATGCATTGAATCAACTATCACTTTGAGACTTGCTTTGTGGATGGTCTTGAAATCAACCAGGGATTTGACGTGCTCAAAATACTCCGTTCCGGGGGAGATTCTCCTTACCTTCTCAGAATATTGGTCAATAGAGAGTCGCCGGGGAAGGTTTTGATAAAGTCGACTCTCAATCTCTTTCACAATCGAGGGCGTCGCCGAACCTCCAAAAGGGGCCTTAAACTTGATCCCGCAAAACTCGGGCGGGTTGTGGCTGGCGGTAATCATGACCCCTCCAGCCAGGTTGCGCCGTTTCACTTCATAGGAGATATAAGGGGTTGGAAAAGGCCGATCGAGCAGGTCTACTTGGAATCTATTGCCGGCAAGCACCTCTGAGACTCGTTCGGCAAATTGGTTTGCCAGAAATCGAGTGTCATATCCCACCAAAACCTCGTGGGAAGGAGGATTTTGCGATTGCATGTAATCTGCTATCGCCTGCGCTACGACTTCGACATTTGAAAAAGTATAGTCACGCCCGATGACCCCTCTCCAGCCATCGGTGCCGAACTTAATTGCTGTCACTCGCCCTCACTGGTGGATTGCTAAGAAAGCAAGCCGTGTCTTCTGCAACCGCCTCATGGTTGCGATCCTGTGGATTTGTACACGCTCTATGTCTTTCAATGCTTAGTTGGGCAGAAGGCTATACGCCGTCACTCTGGATTGATCTCCTAAGACCACTCCTCTTGAGATGATCGCATGGTGCTCGATGTGGCAGTCCCTCCCAATGATGCACCCAGACAGTCGAGCGCTCTCGTCGATCCTGACTCCTGGCCAGATCACGGAGTTTTCAACCACCACATTTTTGCCAACGACACAGTCATGGCCAATTGAAGAGGACCGGATTTCGACTCCTTTACCAAAATTGACTTCTTCGCCAACAATATTGTTTTCATCCACGGATATGGATCCGTCCTCATCTGGTGGGCGGGGTGGCTTGCCCAGTTCTGCTGCATGATTCGGTCTCAGCGAAGGATTGAAGCGTCTCTGCAAGATGTCCTGGTGTACCTGCATGTATTTTTGAGGGGTCCCGATATCGATCCAGTAGCCCTCGGAAACATAGGCAGATACCGGCCT
>JBGOVH010000221.1:0-5278 GCA_041478005.1 Terriglobia bacterium
GGAAGTGCAGCCATTGCCCGACAGCACGAAAAGGGAAGGCTGACTGCCCGTGAACGCATTCAGCGGTTGGTGGATCCAGAATCTGACTTTCTTGAAATAGGAATCTATGCCGCTTATGAAATGTATGAGGAGTGGGGCGGAGCGCCCGCCGCCGGGGTAATCACTGGAATTGGCAAGATTTGCGGCCGTGATTTCTTAATTGTAGCTAATGACGCCACGGTCAAGGCAGGGTCTTTCTTCCCAATGACGGCCAAGAAGGTTATTCGAGCACAGAATATTGCACTTGAAAATCACATTCCAACGCTTTATTTGGTCGATTCAGCCGGGATCTTCCTTCCATTGCAAGAAGACGTTTTCCCTGACACAGATGATTTCGGTCGCGTCTTCTACAATAATGCCGTCATGTCCGCTCGGGGGATTCCGCAAATCACGGCTATCATGGGTTCCTGCGTGGCGGGCGGGGCCTACCTGCCTGTGATGTGCGACAAGCTGCTGATGACCGAGGGAAGCGGGTTATACCTGGCGGGACCGGCCCTGGTTAGAGCTGCTATTGGACAGAAAGTCTCAAGTGAAGAACTCGGAGGCGCCGAGGTCCATGCCAGCATCAGTGGCACGATCGATTTTAAGGAAAATGATGATCTCGCCTGCATCCAGAGAATTCGTGAGCTTGTCGACAAGATGGGTGAACGCCCACGCGCTGCTTTTGACCGCCAAACTTCAGCCACTCCAATTTATGATCCAAAGGAGATATATGGTCTTCTTGCACAGAATCCACAAGAAGAATATGACATGCACGAGATCATCGCGCGCATTGTGGATGGCAGTGAATTTACCGAGTATAAAGCCGGATATGGCCAGTCCCTCATTACGGGTTACGCCCGGCTGGGTGGTTTTGCCATAGGCATTGTCGCCAATCAAAAAAAACATCTTCGACAAAAGGGCAAGAAGTTCGAATTTGGAGGAGTCATTTATACCGAAAGTGCCAACAAGGCTGCGCGCTTTATGATGGATTGCAACCAGAACCTGATTCCCCTGGTTTTTCTTCACGACGTGAATGGCTTCATGGTAGGACGCGAAGCTGAGTACAGCGGCATCATCAAGGCCGGCGCCAAGATGATCAATGTCGTATCCAACACTGTTGTCCCCAAACTGACTGTCATTCTGGGAGGTAGTTTTGGTGCTGGGCACTATGCCATGTGCGGGAGAGCCTATTCCCCCCGGTTTCTTTATGCCTGGCCAACGGCCCGATATGCCGTGATGGGCGGAGAACAAGCCGCAGGTACCTTAGTGGATATCAAGATCAAGCAATTGGAAAGGTCAGGCAAGGTGTTGAGTGACGTAGAGAAGGAGGAGCTCTACTCCTCTGTCAAGCAGACCTATGATCATCAATCAGACCCGCGTTATGGTGCGGCGAGGCTTTGGATCGACAAAATCATTGATCCTGCGATGACTCGCCAGGTATTAATTCGTAGCCTGGAGCTGGCAGCACTGAATCCGGAAATTCCAAAGTTTAATGTCGGAATCCTGCAGACATAATGAATGACAGATAACCCATCTTCCAGAATAGGTACTGTTCAATTCGGCAATCGACATTCCGCAATCGACATTCCGCAATCGACCATCGAAATTATCGAGTGCCCTCGTGATGCCTTTCAAGGGTTGCCTCGATTCATTCCAACACCTACCAAAATTGAGTATCTGCTCTCCCTGATAGAAGCTGGTTTCACTCGAATCGATTTTGGAAGCTTCGTTTCCTCCAAAGTGGTTCCTCAGATGCAGGACACTCGTGAGGTTTTTGAAGGAATTCAGCCTCTACTCAAAAGGTCCTACCTCATTGCCATCGTTCCCAATCTCAAAGGGCTGGAGAAGGCGATTGATGCGGGTGGCATCCATTGCGCCGGCTTTCCGCTTTCCGTTTCCGAAACCTTCCAGCAGCGAAACGTCCGTCAGAGTTTTGAGCAAGCCTGGAGAGTCGTCGACGAACTATTGGAACGCTCTGGAAAAGCTGGCATCGATCTCGTCATTTACCTCTCCATGGCCTTTGGAAATCCATATGGTGACCCGTGGTCTCCCGAGCAGGTTCTCTCTTTTGCCCAGAGGCTAGTCAACAAAGGTGTGCAGCAAATTTCTTTTGCTGATACCGTCGGCAAAGCCAACCCCCGAGATGTCTACGAAGTTTTTCATGAGTGCCGGAAGCAATACCCTCAGACCGAGCTGGGCGTGCATCTTCACGGCCGCCTTGACACGTGGGAGGACGTCATCCTGGCAGCTTACGACGCCGGCTGCCGCCGTTTTGATGGAGCCTTACTTGGAATCGGCGGATGTCCGTTTGCGGAGGATGAACTTGTCGGGAATATACCAACCGAGCGACTCATCCGCAAGTTCAAACAGATGGGAGTGGAAACTGGATTGAGTGAAGAGGCTCTCCAGGAGCCACTGTCCAGGGCATGGCAGATCTTGCAGGAATACGGAGCCCCGTAACCGTTTTGATCGTGCTTTCTCACCGAGCATGAGTCAGAATTTGGGGACCGGTTGATCTCGTTTTCCTTGCCTGCATCACGTAACCCCCCTATAATTCCCGCGTGAAATATCGAAGATCCAGTGGGATCCTGCTGCATCCCACCTCCCTTCCCAGCCGTTTCGGCATCGGTGATCTGGGGGACGAGGCTTATCGTTATGTTGATTTCTTGAATGCCGCCCACCAGCGACTTTGGCAAGTCTTGCCCCTGGGACCAACCGGCTATGGGGATTCCCCCTACCAAGTTTTTTCTGCATTTGCGGGGAATCCTCTGCTCATTAGTATCGAGAAGCTGGTTGATGAAGGATTCCTACACCCGTCTGATCTGGAATCAGCTCCATTCTTTCCAGACGACAAAGTTGACTACGGAACTGTGATCCATTTCAAGTTTCCCCTGCTCAAGAAATCATATGAACGCTTCAAAACCCAAGCTCTCCCATTCGCCTGGGAAGCCTTTCAAGATTTTTGTCAAAAAAATGGGCACTGGTTGGACGATTTTGCGCTCTTCATGGCTGTAAAAGAGGCCCACGGAGGGATTGCTTGGAACCAATGGGATCCGGCCATTGCCTTGCGAGGACCTGCTGCCCTGGCTCGTTGGAAGGATGAAGTGGTCCAGGAGATTGAATCCTGCAAGTTTTCGCAGTACCTTTTTTTCAGACAATGGATGACGCTAAAGAAATATTGTCACTATCGGAAAATTCAAATCATGGGAGACATCCCCATCTTCGTTTCGCGCGACAGCGCAGATGTTTGGGCCAATCCGGATCTATTTCATCTGGACTCTCAGGGGAATCCGACGGTGGTAGCAGGTGTGCCCCCGGATTATTTCAGCTCCACTGGACAATTGTGGGGAAATCCATTGTACCGGTGGGACAGGATGGCGGTTTCCGGTTATCAATGGTGGATTGATCGCTTTCGAGCTGCGTTTGAGATAGTAGATATAGTACGTCTCGACCATTTCCGTGGGTTTGAGGCTTACTGGGAAGTGCCGGCGAACGAAGATACTGCGGTCCATGGGCGCTGGGTTAAGGGGCCGGGAGCGGATCTGTTTCAATTCATCCAGAAGGCTTTGGGAAAGCTCCCAATTGTGGCCGAGAATCTCGGTGTGATTACGCCTGAGGTGGAAGCTCTGCGGAGAAAGTTCGGTTTCCCAGGCATGGCAGTGCTTCAATTCGCCTTTGGGTCCGATACTCAACAATCTGATTTCCTGCCGCATAACTATCCTCGTAATCATCTCGTATACACGGGGACCCATGATAATGACACCACCATTGGCTGGTGGACCAGCATCGGTGTTGGAGACAGCACACGCACCCTGGAACAGATTCACAAAGAACGGGAATTCACCCTCAAGTACCTGGGTATAGACGGAAGAGAAATTCACTGGAGTTTCATCCGGGCCGTACTAGCCTCAGTAGCCAATTTAGCCATCATCCCACTCCAAGACGTGCTTGGGCTGGGGAGTGAGGCTCGGATGAATCTGCCGGCCAGGCCTGACGGTAACTGGCTTTGGCGCTTCAGTCCCGGGATGCTTACCGAGGGAATTCAAAACCGGTTGAAAGAACTAACGGTCATTTATGGACGTGGGTGAAGGAGAAGGACTCTCTCTGGGAGCGGGACTCTCTGACAAAGCTGCGGTGTCAAGAGGAAAAGCATTTACCATTTTTTATTGATGATTGTCCATTTGTCATTGGTCCAGACCGGTCAATGGCCGAGCCAAATGAAAAATGACGGATGCTAAATGAACAATGGGAAATGCTAGTCTGTGCCGGGAGGGCGTCATTTGTCTTTGGCCTTTGAATCAGTCGGAGGAGGAGAGGTGATGACGACTGTTCGCATAGAGCTGGAAGAGCGCTGGGCGTGGATCGTGCTGAACCGCCCCGAGAAACGCAATGCGCTGAATCTTCAATTGATGGCTGACCTTGCCCAGACATTTGCAGAATTAGAAAATAGAGAAGAAGTCCGGGTGGTTCTTCTTACCGGGGAAGGAAAGGCTTTCTGCTCCGGGTTGGACCTGGAAGCCCTGCAACAATTCAGTCACAGGAATTTTGAGGAGAGTCTGATCGATTCGAAGCGGTATGCGAGTCTTCTCAAGGCCATCTATCTTTTCCCCAAGCCTGTCGTTGCAGTGCTCAATGGCCCGGCCATTGCCGGCGGGTGCGGACTGGTTTCGGTTTGTGATCTGGCATTGGCCGCCGAATCAGCCAAGCTGGCATATACAGAAGGCAGGATCGGATTTGTTGCTGCCATAGTTTCATATTTCCTTGTGCACGCTGTTGGTGAAAAAGTCGCCAGAGAATTGCTCCTGACGGCACGCGTTGTGGATGCTCACGAAGCGTTAAGAATGGGCTTAGTGAATGAGGTCGTAGAGTCCTCTCGACTCCAGGCTCGTGCTCGAGAACTCGCGCGGCACTTGTGTGAGAACAGTCCTCAATCCATGCAAGGAACCAAAGCACTACTGGCCAGGATCGCGTCGTCTGATTTGGACTCTGCCCTGAATTATGCCTGCGAACTCAACGCCCGTTCTCGTTCTTCGGCTGACTGCATCGAAGGCGTAGCCGCATTCCTGGAAAAACGCCCACCTCGTTGGAAATAGGTCATACCATTTTCTCGCATCAGTTCGACATAGGCCAAGCTTTTAATCAGCCCTGAAGCATGCCCTTTATTTTTAGGCGGGTGACGCCAACTAAGAGCACGAAATAGCCAGGCAGGAGCCTTGTGGATGATGCATTCAGCCTTTGGATCTGCAAAGTGAACACC
>JBGOVH010000336.1:0-4201 GCA_041478005.1 Terriglobia bacterium
AAAATCATCCAATCTTACTCTTTGAATTTTCTCACCCCTGGACCTCTCGATGCCCCTCACAAAAACCTCGTCTTCAGGGCATACAAAGGTGCACGCAACCCCCCCCTTATCTGCCCGTCCAGTTCGACCGATGCGATGGATATAGTCATTTGTGTTGTTCGGAATATCATAATTGATGACATGCGAAATATTTTGAACATCGATGCCTCGAGCAGCAATATCGGTGGCGATGAGCATCGGATAACGAGATTGTCGAAACCCGTCCATGGCCTCCTGGCGTTCCCTTTGTGTCAGCCCAGAGTGAATGCGTGCGGCCTTAATCCCACGGTTTTCCAAAGCCAAGTGAAGCCGGTCCGCACCCTTCTTGGTCCGTGTGAACACGAGTACGGGGTTCATGGGTTCTCGCGAGATGAGATGGGCCAGAAGATCTGACTTAAGGTGGGAAGGTACAGGATACAGCTTCTGTTCAACGCCTGCTGGAGCTTCCTGGTGTTTTGCCACTTCCACAAGGACGGAATTTTTTTGCAGGGAGCGAGCCAGATCTCTGATTTCTTGGGGCATCGTTGCGGAGAAAAGGATGGTCTGGCGCTGTTTCGGAAGAGACTTGACGAGTTTCTGGATATCCGGCAAGAAGCCCATGTCGAGCATTCGATCCGCTTCATCAAGGACAAAAATTTCAACGGCTGTGATATCAATGCAACGCTGCTGGATCAGGTCCAACAACCGGCCTGGCGTGGCTACCAGCACGTCCACTCCTTTCCGCAGCGCCTGCTCTTGCAGTCTTTGGGAGACCCCTCCATAGATGGCCGTGGAGCGCAACTTTAGAAAACGTCCGTACTTGCGCACGGCCAATTCTACTTGGGTGGCAAGTTCGCGTGTGGGAGTCAGAATTAGCCCCCGGGTTTTATTCGCGGGGCCTGCCAAGCGTTGCAAGAGTGGCAGCACGAATGCCGCCGTTTTGCCAGTCCCGGTCTGTGCGGCGCCGACGACGTCATTGCCTTCTAGAATTACGGGGATGGCTTTGGATTGAATGGGTGTGGGACAGACATAATTGGCAGCGCTTGCTGCGCGCGCCAACTCGGGCTGTAACCCTAGTTGTGAAAAAGGCATTAGTTCTCCATGAATAGAAATCGATTCGATTTCCAAATTGAATTATAGGTTGTGACGGGTCCATTTCTACGGCACGCAATCCTCAATCCTGTGCCAGACCCCTAGCCTGATAAAGCATCAGCTAGCTTCGCATGTTGGCGACAAGATAGATGGTGACACAAGTCTGTATGTCACGCCTTGGGCGCTGGACAAATGAACTCACCCTTGTTGTTGAGGATCGCGGCCTGGACGCTGAGCTAAGATTTCAGAGCACCCCTTACAAAAGGAGACACCCAAGAAATCTCACTACATTGGTCGGCACATTCAGCGGAGGAAGACTTCAAGGTTAGAAAAACCGAGAGGATTTGCTACGCAGATGCAACCCAGAACAAGAAGTATATCGGCAAATCGGGAAATAGCAATAACAAAATGCTTGCTGGGGTAATGCGTCAGTGGGAGGAATCACATGGCAATGGTAGCCACGATGAATGCGCTTCCTGCATTCATCGTGGGCTTTCCATGGCCGGCACACCTGTCCACGACAAGCGCAACCAGCGCGTTTGTCGTGGCTACCAAAGATTCCCCCCTAACGCATTACTTCCTACAGGTTCACATAATTTGGCCCGCCACCACCTTCCGGGGGGACCCAGGTGATAATCTGGTAAGGATCCATGATGTCGCAAGTCTTGCAGTGAACACAATTGGAAGGATTCAGCTGTAAGTGCTTGCCCTTCCCATCCTCATTTTCCACCATCTCGTAAACATTGGCCGGGCAAAAGCGCTGACAGGGATTGCCATATTCATGGGCGCATCGATTGTTGCAGATGTCATAGTCGGCGACCAGCAAATGCGACGGCTGATCCTCCTCGTGCTTGGCGCCGGAATAATAGACATTAGTCACTTTGTTGAAAGTTCGCTCTCCGTCTGCAGGCAAAGGAGGGGACGGCTCTCTCCGCTGACTAGAATAGCCTGTGATCTTCTCTATGCGCTCATGTCCCGGCCGGCTTTTCAACGGATCTTTCCACCCTCGTCCGCCCGTAGCCATTTGCAGACCGGCATTCACCATGCCCCAAAAGAGCCCGTGCTCAAATCCTTGGTGAAAATTCCGAACCTTATAGAGCTCTCTGCCAGCCCAGCTTGCGCGCAGCAAGGAATCATATTGCTGGAGTGTCGTTTCACTGTAATCATCCTTAAGCAGCGCCTGGAAAATGGTTTCGGCAGCCAGCATACCCGATTTCATGGCAAGGTGAATCCCTTTCAGCCGCTGGGAATTGAGCAGGCCAGCGCTATCGCCAATAATCAGCCCTCCATTGAAAGAACTCTGAGGGACCGCATGATAACCGCCTTCCGGAATGGCCTTAGCCCCATAGTGAGCCATCCTGGCGCCCTTTAGCAGAGAAGCCACGAAGGGGTGAGTCTTGAAGCGCTGGAATTCCTGGTGGGGATCCAGAAAAGGATCTTGATAATCCAGGCCCACCACCAACCCCAGCGAGAGCATGTTCCCCATATTGTAAACAAACCCGCCCCCATAGTTTTCGTTCTTAAGCGGGAACCCCAAGGTATGAATGACGTGCCCTTTGAAATCTGACTCCCTCGGCAGCTCCCAGACCTCTTTCACACCGATGGCATAGACCTGTGGGTTTTTGCCTCTGCCCAGGTCTAAACGATTAACCAGTTGCTTGGTTAACGAGCCGCAAACCCCTTCTCCAAAAACGACCACCTTAGCCAGAATGTCCACCCCTGGCTCAAAGGAAGCTTTGGGCTGATGCTGTTTGTCAATCCCTCGATCTCCGGTTCGAATGCCAATCAACCGGTCGCCATCAAAAAGCAGCTCGGTTCCGGCAAAACCGGGAAAGAGGTCGACGCCTTTGGACTCCACAGTCTCTCCCAGCCATTTCACAAACCGGTTCAGAGAAATAATGTAATTGCCGTGATTATTGAGCGGTGGTGGGATAAAAGGGAATGGGATCTTTTTCCTGGACGTCAAGAAGCAGACCTCATCGTGGACAACGGGCGCCGCTAGTGGCGCACCTAATGCCTGGTAATCTGGTATCAGTTCTTTCAATGCAACGGGATCGAGAACAGCCCCGGAAAGTGTATGTGCCCCGATTTCACGCCCCTTTTCGATTATCGCGATGCTTATGGAATCCAGCCTTCTTGATCCAGGGGGAGCATTTTGATTGTGAGCTTCGAGAAGGTTCCTGAGATGCAAGGCTCCGCTCAGGCTGGCCGGACCTGCCCCGACAAAGAGCACATCCACCTCTAAGACCTCTCGCTGGCTGTCCATGCCTCAATCCTCTATTGTCGACAAGTTCCGCAAAGAGCGCCAAACCGGCCGTTCAAAAGCCACATCCCCCAAAACTCTTGCCTGGCAGGCCAGTCGGTGCGTTTGCAGAATGCCGGATTCAGTGAGCTGCTCCCTCTCGGCCGTTTCGATTGAAGAGAGATGCTCTTTGCCTTCACGAACCAAGACTCGGCAAGAAGTGCAGGCTCCAATGCCCCCACAGGAGTGCATCAGTTCGATGCCCACGAATGCCCCTGCGTCCAACAAACTTGTGCCTTCTTTTACTTCGACGACGACTTCGTCTGGCAGGATAAAGACTTCGAACATTTGATCGTGAGAGCAGTATCAATCAGGTTGCGACTCTGAAGATACTACCGGATTTCCCCTTTCCGAGGCAAATCGCTTGTGGTAACTTAATTCTCGCCGGGTGGCCGCCCCACCCCTGCGGAGCCGGTCTCACAAGTCAGCTCCCATTGCTCCGCTGTGTTCCTATTCAGCATCGTTCACACCGTGCGCCCGTAGCTCAGGTGGATAGAGCACCTGCCTTCTAAGCATCTTCGGGCGCATTTCTCAACTCATTGAAAACGCTGTGAAACCCGCTACCCATACGGGTTTTGCTGCTTGTGAGTGTTACTCTCAGTTACCCACAATTACACACGTTTTACCGTGCATTCCACTACGCTATTCACTACACTTTTTTCGGTTGGATGTTCAGCTGGCGTTCAGCTGGCTCACACAAATGAAAGACGGGTAGACTATTCAGGGTCGAAATAGGTGGGGAAGCGGCTGCTCGCGAAATCGAGTTTCGAATTCCGTTTACATTTTTGA
>JBGOVH010000308.1:0-4467 GCA_041478005.1 Terriglobia bacterium
ATTTATTAACGAATTCTTGGTCGGAGTTTGAAAAAAAGGTGAACGCCAACCTCGACGGTATCGACAAGATTTGCACCAAGGGCGGAAAGTGGTTTGCGTACTATTTGGGGAGGTCGGTGGAAAAGAGTAAGCAGGCTGAGCCCAGTCAGGCTTTGACTCTTCAACCAAGAGTTTCATTGCCCAGCGGGGCTCCTGTTGCGCGTAAGACTAAAAAGCAGGGGAATTGAGCTTCCCCACATGATCCCTGTTTCCCCAAGCATCACCTGGTCGGCAGCTGTTTTCTTCTTTGGAGGAGCGGTCGCCTCCGCAAGCAACCTAGGGTTTAGACTTGACCATACGGTTCCCGCCCCTGCTAATGCGCAAGCTACGAATTCACGTCGACGGATTCTCTTCATAGCCCCTCCGAATTTTTGAGTGTTCTAATTCATTAAAGGTATACCTGAAAAAAAGATAGGTTGGCAACAGAAGAAACGCTAACAGTGTAGCTCAAAAAGTAAGGCGCTCATTAGAAAAAATTGATGGGCTCATTCCGTCGTGCTTTATCTACTCTAAGATTGTGTTCCTCTCCCTAATTCAGTAAACTCAGGCCGTTTGACGGATACTCTTTCTGGGTGACTCATAACGACGATGCCTCATTCCTCAATCTGCTAAAAGGAGAATTCTTGTCATGGCAAAAACAGAGAAGGACACAATTATCGATGAACTGCATAAATCCTATTGTATGGAACTAGAGACAGTCACTAACTACCTTGCGATCTCAATCGACCTGGACGGAGTCAGGGCCGAAGAAATCAAGAAAGCCCTGGCATTAGACATCAACGAGGAGCTGATGCATGCTCGGCAACTGGGAGAGAGAATCAAACAACTGGGTGGAGCCGTAGGGGGCTCACTTTCCCTAAAGTTCGGACAAAAGGCCTTGCAACCTCCCGAGGACACAACCGACGTCACCACAGTGATCGAAGGAGTCATTCAGGCGGAAGAGGATGCTATCCGGCAATACAACAAGATTATCCGTCGCTGTGAAGGGACCGATTATGTAACACAAGATCTTTGCATCAGACTACTGTCCTCTGAAGAAGCCCATCGCGTGATGTTTGAAGGTTTTCTGAAAGAATACCGCAAAAAAGCCTGACCCCCAGCAGTTGCAATCTAATAGTCCCCGATTCGCCTTAAGGTTGCCTACCTGTGCGCATTACTGCATTCTCTTCTCTGAGCCTTTGTGGCGATAAATCCAGGTTAGTCCTCCACTACTAAACTATGTGATGCCTTAGGGGGGAATCTTTGGTAGCCACGACAAACGCGCTGGTTGCGTTTGTCGTGGACAGGTGTATCGGCCATGGAAAGCCCACGATGAATGCAGAAAGCGCATTCATCGTGGCTACCAATGCCCCGCGATTCCCTCAGTAACTAACGCATTACTAAATTACCAATAATTGTATAGATTTTCTCGAAATTACCGATGAGATCTTAGCGTAGGTCATCGACCCTGATTGGTCGCTCCTGGTCATGTTCAAGATCGGCAAGTTGGAGAGTTGAAACGTGTTCGCAATCATCGGAATCGTTGTGACGATTGTCTGTGTTGCTGGCGGATATGCCATGGCGAAGGGGCCCTTTGCGGTCCTAATGCAGCCCGCAGAATTCGTCATCATTGTTGGCGCATCCGTTGGAGGTGTATTTATCGGCACCCCTCCCCCAGTTCTGAAAGTACTGGCCGGCAAGGTGCCTCAAATTTTTTCCGCTTCCAAATTCACAAAAGCTACCTATCTAGAGCTCCTGAGTCTGCTGTACGAGCTTTTCGGGAAGGCGAGAAAAGAGGGACTGATCGCCCTGGAGTCAGAAGTGAACGACCCGGAGCAAGGCACAATCTTCAGCAAGTACCAGGGCTTTCTCAAAAACCATCATGCCGTTGATTTCCTGTGCGACACCATGAAGCTCATGGTGAATGGAGTTACCGACAGCTTTGAAATTGAAAAAGCCATGGACGCTGAACTCGAAACCCATCATCAAGAGGGGGTACTCCCAGCAGGTGTGCTGGCCAAAGTGGGTGATGGCTTGCCAGGTCTCGGGATTGTGGCTGCGGTTCTAGGAATTGTGATTACCATGCAGTCTATTGATGGGCCAGTTGAAGAAATCGGACATCATGTTGCCGCCGCCCTAGTTGGAACTTTCCTGGGGATTCTCCTTTCATATGGGTTCGTTCAGCCCATATCCACTCAACTGGAACACATGGCCCACGCCGAAGGCAAGTATTTGGAATGCATAAAGGCCAGCTTGATCTCTTTCGCGGGTGGAGCCAATCCTATTATCGCTGTGGAATACGGGCGGAAAGTTATCTATTCCTTCGATCGTCCTTCGAATGCAGAAATGGAAGAGGCATGTAAGCAGGCCAAGAAAGCAGCTTGATTATGAGCGGAAAAGATCTCCCTCCCATTATCATTAAGAAGAAGAAAGTCAGCCATGGCGGCCACCACGGGGGCGCATGGAAAGTGGCTTTTGCCGACTTTATCACAGCCTTGATGGCACTATTCCTGGTGCTGTGGCTGGTGGGCCAAAGTCAAAAAGTGAAGCAAGCGGTGGCAGGCCACTTCCGAAATCCTGGCCTATTGGATGGTTCCAAATCGGGGCTTCTGCCAGGCAATGAAGGAGTCAATGATTCTATTGATCCAAGCCAAAAAAAGGATCCCCCTCCTAAGTCTGAGGAGGAAGTGATCGTATTGGAAAACTCTGCCTCACATTTGAAAAAGGCTTTCACTCAATCAAAAGAGTTCGAGAATATCCGGAATCAAATAGAGATCAATATGACCAAAGAAGGCCTAGAGATCCAGATGGTGGAGAAGGCCAGGAAAGTGCTCTTTGAGGTCGGAAGCGCACAGCCTGTAACAGACACGCGCAACGTCTTGATGGAAATTGCAAAGGAAATCGGCAAAATCCAAAACAAGATTGTCATCTCCGGCCACACGGACCGCCGACCTTACTCTGAATCGAAGACTTATTCAAACTGGGAACTTTCCACAGACCGGGCAAACAGCGCGCGGCGCGTGCTCATCGAAAATGGGATGAAGCCCGATCAGATTGCCCGAGTTGTCGGTTATGCTGACACACAACTGAAGAACCCGAAAGATGCCTTTGCTGACTCCAACCGCCGAATCACCATGCTTGTTCTCTTCAACAGTGCAGGAGAACCCACCTCGGCCCCGCGGGAAGAGGGGGAAAAACCTAAAGAAGAGGATACGCCTCAACACAAACCTTTCACACCCATCCCCGAAATCAAACACAAGACCAACAGTTGAAAATGAAGACTGCTCTCGCCAAGACGCCAAGAGCGCAAAGACCCTATGGGTATTCCGTAAGGCCACAATGGCGGCGTCCACAACGATCCAAACCTAACTGGTTCTCATCCATTCTTGGCGTCCTTTGCGCCTTGGCGAGAGCATTTTCTTAGCACTCAGCACTTTTTCCTTATCTCCGCCTGTTTAAGCATACCTAGCGAACAAGTCTTACAGAAATCATTGTTTGGTATTCTCCAGCCACTTTCCGACCAGACCATCGTAAACCAGCCCGCCGAAGATCCCTCCGAGCAGCGGCCCGACAATGGGGATCCAAAACCAATGATTCCCTGCTTCGAAGACCTGAGTTCCCCATCCCCCAACCAGTGTGAAGAGGCGGGGGCCGAAATCCCGCGCCGGGTTGATGGCGTATCCAGAATTGAATCCAAAAGTCATCCCAATTAGGACGACCAGCAGGCCAACAATGAGCGGGGCCATGTTGCTCGAAGGCGATGTGTTACGAGCGTCGGAAATGGCGAAGATCACCAGAACCAAAAGGGCCGTCCCGACAATTTGATCGACCAGTCCACCGAAGGTCGAAAGAAAAGGCTGCGGGTAGGTTGCGAAAATTCCCGCAGTTGCTTTGGCGCCGCTCACCACTCTCATTCCTCCATCAAAAGCATTAAAGGCGTCGCGATAAGTCAGAAATACCACCGATGAAGCAACAAAAGCTCCTGCAGTTTGGGCCAGACAGTAAGGCAAAACCTTGTTCCAGCCAAATCCCCTCCGGACGGCCAGAGCCAGCGTGACTGCCGGATTCAAATGGGCGCCACTGACCCCGCCCGCAACATAGATTCCCATGACCACACCCAATCCCCACCCCAGATTAATGGAGAGATAGCTGCCGTTCTGCCCGCTGCTTAAGATTACCTGTGCGACAACCGCCACACCAAAAGTGATCAGCACAAAAGTCCCGAGAAATTCTGCCAGCAATTCGCTTTTCAAGGTAGTGCGCGCCATTCTTTCCTCCAATGATATTCGTTTGAACTGTTGCGTTGGAAAAGGGAGAACTATGGCATTCTAAAGCAAGAACATCGGCAGGAATTCGTAATGCCTCCGTTACGGCGGGAATCTTTGGTAGCCATGACAAACGCGCTGGTTGCGTTTGTCGTGGACAGGTGTACCGGCCGTGGAAAGCCCA
>JBGOVH010000424.1:0-3642 GCA_041478005.1 Terriglobia bacterium
AACAGGTGATGTCCGGCCGACAGATAGGGCAGATAGCCAATGAAGAAGAACAGGGGAAGCCAGGCCAGACTCCGCTTTGAGATTTTCCTGGTGAAGAACGGAACTGTGAATAGTGGATAGAACTTTGTCAGAATTGACCCCGCTAGAAATAGTACGGATAGTCGCTCGCGATGGGTCAAGCAGAAGAAGGTCGCCCATAAGAACAAGGCCACAACTAGAACATCCTGGTGAGCGCTCCCCGCAAACTCCACGACAACCAGCGGATTCCATGCATAAAAAATGATATTGGGGTGACCTCTCCCATAAATGTTTAGAAGCTTCAGGAGTGCGAGGATGACAAGTCCATCCAATACTGCAAAAATTACTTTGAATCCCCAGATTGATTTGAAAAGAAAAAATGTTACAGCGCTGAACAGTTCGCCTAGAGGAGGGTAGATAGCAGAGGCGTCTTTGTTGTTGAGTTTCTCCCACAGGGAGTTTCGATAAGGAGACAGTTCTTTAGCGTCTGGAGGGAAACGGTAAGGATTAATACCTTTTGTCTGAAGATGTCCTTCCCAGGCATACCTGTAAATATCATCCGAGAGCGTGGGAGGGTCAAAGAATAGAACTAAACGGAAGAGACCTGCAAACGTGAGGATTATGAGAATCGATTGCCTGGCGGTCCTCTGTGCCAGGGAACAAGCAATAATGTAAAGGATTGAAACCGCCAGATAAAAGAAAACGTACTCTGGAATGTGCTGACGCAAATCACCTAACAGATGAATTTGCAAGTAAAAAAACACGGACAATAACCCACAGAAATTCAAAGTGATGATATAAAAAAGTGGCGGATTTAGAAGTTGATATTTCACTGGCGCAACGGTATATTCTGTACCGCTTGAGGTGGGAGTTGTCATATCAGAATTCCGATTGGAGTAATGCCTCAGTTAAGGGGGCAAAGTACAAGGGGTGGAGCGGGCGATCCCGCGCACTCTGGATGAACGCGCGACTGAGGGCGCGTCCCACCCTACTAACTGACACATTGCCGATTGGATTCCTTCCTTAGGCCTTGTCTACAATATCAAACTCTCTTCGGCACCGTTCAGAGCCTTGGAGCGCGGGTTACTGGTGATTTATGGTTACATTGGAATTATTAGGCCAAGGCTTTTTCCAAGACTTCAAAAGGTTTTTTTCCCCTTCAGGCCCGTACAAGTATTTCTTGGAACACACTCGGGCCTCCTATGTGCTCGACTCTTTTGATGTCTGGATCTTAATTCCGTATTTCACAATCTTGGTCATCCTTGCCATCTATGGTCTGCACCGTTATCAACTGGTTTTCCTCTACCTGAAAAACAAGAAGACAACTCCAACTCCTCAGCCATTTGAGTCTCTGCCTTCAGTAACCGTTCAGCTTCCCATTTACAACGAGATGTTCGTCGTGGAACGTCTGGTGGAGTCCATCTCGAAGATTCACTATCCAAGTGAACTTCTGGAGATCCAAGTGCTCGATGATTCTACCGACGAAACTCAGTTTGTGGCAAGAAAGGTTGTGGAATCCTGCTGGAAAGAAGGGGTGGATATCCATTACTTGCACCGGGACAACCGCGCAGGCTTCAAGGCTGGCGCATTGGAAGAAGGATTGAAAATAGCCCGCGGAGAATTCATTGCTATTTTCGATGCGGATTTTATTCCTGATCCGGACTTCCTCTACAAGACTATTCATCATTTCACCAACCCCAAAATAGGAATGATTCAGACGCGTTGGGGCCACATTAATCGGGACTACAACAGTTTGACTCAAGTGGAAGCCATGATCCTCGATGGTCATTTTGTCATGGAGCATGGCGGACGTTATCGCTCAGGTCGCTTCTTCAACTTTAATGGGACGGCTGGAATCTGGAGACGCAGCGCCATTGAAACGTCGGGAGGATGGCAACACGATACCTTGACTGAGGACACAGACCTGAGCTACCGGGCACAAATGAAAGGATGGGAGTTTCTCTATTTACCCGATGTCGTTTGTCCCGCTGAGCTCCCAGTGGAAATGACGGCTTTCAAGGGGCAGCAGTTCCGCTGGGCCAAAGGACTGGTCCAGACCGGCATCAAGCTATTGCCACAGATTTTCAAGAGTGACCTTCCCTGGAAGATCAAGTTGGAAGCTTTTTTTCACCTGACCGCTAATTGCTCTTACCCGTTGATGGTTTTGTTCTCGTTCATTTTTCTTCCGGCCATGATCGTTCGCTTCTACCAAGGCTGGTTCCAGATGCTTTTTATTGATCTCCCGCTGTTTATGGCAGCTACTATGTCTGTGTCGTCCTTTTACATGATCTCCCAGCGCGAGCTTTATCCGGGCTCATGGAAAAAGATGTTCAAGTATTTGCCGTTTATGATGTCAGTGGGAATTGGCTTATCGGTGAGCAATTCCAGGGCGGTCATGGAGGCTTTGTTTGGAATCAAGACTTCGTTTAAGCGAACACCGAAGTATTGCATCCAGTTTGCCACAGACCGAGTCGTGACTCAGATGAAAACCAATTACCGCGGGAAGAGTGGGTGTACACCTTATCTGGAATTGGTCCTAGGCATTTACTTTGCCCTGACAGTCTTGTATGCCTTCTCGAATGAGAATTACGCAACATTGCCATTCCTCATGCTGTTTGTTGTCGGTTTCATTTACACCGGGGTCATGTCTCTCTTCCAGAACAATCTGTCTCGCTTCCTGGGCTCAAAGATTCCACACTGAACAGCACCCATCTCCAGAAAGCTAGCAAACATTGCACCCAGAGGATGGTCTCATCTCTCTGGGTTTTTTAATGCCATGAATATTGCCGCGGGAAGCCAGTGCATATCGCCCGGAAAGAAGGGAGTTTTACTGTTCGGGCTTCTGTTGTGTTTGCTCCAAACCATTGCGGCGATTGCTCCGCCCAATACACCTTCGGTCGATGAATTGAAATCCCGACGTCGAGCTTACGCTGAGCGGGTTAAGGACGGGGTGACGGTCATTTTTAATGCTCCGAAAGACGAAACTCACAAAGACGAGGTTGAAAAGAATTTCTATTACGTGACAGGTTTCAGTGGGCCAGACGCCATTCTCGTTTTGTCTCCCAGGCACCCGCAATACAAGGAGACGCTTTTCGTTCCAGAGCGCGACCCGTCCAAGGAAAAGTGGACTGGGCCTGAACTGGAAGCAGGGCCGGAATCCGCCCGAATCCTGGGAATAGATCGAGTCTTGACCTTAGGCAGCTTCCAGTCGGAGTTGAAAATACTGGCTGACGCTGAACGAAAAATCTATACGCCGCTTTCGGGGCACTTTGAAACTCGACCACCTTTGCTGGAGGCAGATCAGGTCTCACGGCTCAAACAAATGTTTCCTTTTTCAGAGATAGTTAACGCGCGTGCAGATATCGCATATTTGCGCATGAACAAATCCGCTTCAGAACTTTCACGTTTGCAGAAAGCAGTTCAGATTACGCTTGAGGGACAGAGAGCTGCGGCAGGCCGGTTGGCTGATGGTCGTTACGAGTATGAAGCGGAAGCAGCCCTGGAATACGAGTTTCGCAGGCGGGGAGCGGCGCGGCCTGGCTTTCCTTCAATCGTAGCCTCAGGTCCAAATTCCGTAGTCCTGCATTATGATAAGAACAACCGGAGAATGCAGGATGGAGATCT
>JBGOVH010000277.1:0-4718 GCA_041478005.1 Terriglobia bacterium
AACAGCTCAATGCCTCGGAGACGGTTTTCCCAGGTACCAGCCTGCGCCTTATTTACAAATTGGTCTCCTGTTAAAATCCGGCAGGTCAGGAGTTCTGTCGATGAGGACCAGTCCATGAGGATTGAATCCAGAATGAACAGCTACTACTGCACGGGAGTCCGGCGTGGGTAGGATGCTCAGAATTAGATCTTCTGTATGAATCACCTTGCCTATCGGGGTGATTCGCCAGCCATTGGGCAATAAGTAGCCGTCAGTTGAAGGGCCAGGTCGCTGGGCGATGAAGAGGGTGGTACCACCCAGGGCCAGGGCGATAAAAAGAACGAGGCGGATTCTCATGGTTGATTCTTTCTAACCTCAGAATCTTAGATTGGCCTGATAAAGCAAAAAGTATGACCCGACGAAGTTCCGTTCCTTTAAATCCTTGGGGGCTACCTTCTTTCACGAGCTACTTTCCCACCACCGGGGCGGACAGGCTCGTTGGGTAAGGAGCGAGATCAGGATAATGGCCAAGAACCCAGAAGCCGTGGCTAGCAGCCGGAACGGGAAGTAGACTACCCCATTCTCCATCATGGGGTAAGGAATGATCGGAGGTATTCCAAGCAAAGGTTCTCCTCCCCCAATCCTTAGAACAGAGGAGACGATCAGCCCCGCTATCGCTCCGTATCGGTTGGATCTCTTGAAGTAGAGGGCCGTTGTTAACTGCGGAAAGAGGATGCAATAGATAAGATCAGCACAGAGATACCACAAGGCATAAACACTCTGGACATTTAGAGCAATCAGAGTGGCCGCTATTCCGACAATGGGGATGGCCCATTTCACAACTTTTTGCAGTTCCTGTCCGGACGCCTGAGGTCTCAACAGAGGGCGATAGACATTCCAGGCGGCCATGGAAGAACTGGAAAGTATCGAGGAAGCCACTGAAGACATAACGGCTGCCGCTACCGCCCCTAATCCGAATCCTGCGACTAAGGAGGGGGTCAGGTAGCGCAGCACGTAAGGAAGAATCATCGCAGCATTTTGGGGAGCTACGGCCCCCACGCTAGCCCAGTTCACAGAATACCCTACGATACCTATCAGCACCGAAGGAACGGCTACTAACAGACACACCAGACCCGCTAGAATCGAAAGCCACATTGCCGCCTTCTCATTCTTGGAGGAGAGCACTCTCTGGAAGTAGCCCTGCCAAGGGATTCCACCAAAGACCAAAAGTAAAGCCATGTCCCACCAGCGCCAGTATTGATTACCCCAAGAAGGATCTTTCCACCCCATGAGAGGTGGAAAGAGATAAGCCTTGCTACCCATTGCCCCCACGTAGGCTTTGACGGCTACGGTGAGACCTCCGACCTGAGGGAGTATAAACGGAAGAACGAGAAATAGTCCCAGCAGGATGATGACCACCTGAATCACACTGGTATAGGCCACTGACCACATTCCTCCGGCCATGGTATATGCTATTGCCACAGCCGCGGAAACAAGAATTGAAGTGACAACATCCATACCCAAGATGGCTCCAAAAGTGGTACCTAACGCGGTCAGAATGGCCGCACTCCAAAACACATCTCCCAGCAAAGAGGTCAGATACAACCAAGCGGTAATTCGCTTGCCGTAGCGATATTCCAGTGGATCGAGCATGGTCATGAATTGATGGCGGCGCATGGTGCGGGCGAAGAGGACACCTCCAATCATCAAACTCAAGGCGTAACACCAGGGTGCCTGAGCCCAAACCAGCCCTGTGGAATAGGTGTACTCCGCCGTCCCATTGATATATCCTCCGTCAATCCACGTGGCTGCCATGCTGAAAGTCCCTATCCATAAAGGAAGAGAGCGATTAGCAACGATCATGTCTTCAATACTGTCACCTTTCCCCTTCGAGGCAGCGACTCCGACGTAATAGACCAGAACGTAGGAAAGAAGCATGAGGATCAAACCGACCCAATGAATGTCTTTTCCCTTAAGGGCACTAATGATCACGGTGGCGGTGATCATGAGACCAAACACGATTTCGGGAAGTCTTCCGGGCGGGCGTTTCGAATCAGACTTGGTTTTGGAGATGGATAGACTCATAGCGCTAAATGAGCAATGAGTTGGGTGGTACTTTGAATAAGCAAGATCTTCGCGACCCTCTTTCTGTAGGTGATGAAGATGCCGTTTGTTGTGAGAAAAACAGTCAAAATCTAGCTTGACATATTTCTAGTGTCAACTTTTTTCACTTATTTCACAAATTAATCATAAAATTCAGAAAACTTTGAAGAGTATTTGGATGGTGGCTAGCTGTCTAGGAGGGCACCTACCGAGAATCATTTGCTGCTGCGGTCCACCAGATTAGGAGAGGATAGTCAGCGCTGACCAACGAATACAAGCCTGCCGATTACGGGAACGACTGCACTTTGGGCACGAAAAAGAGGAAGAACAATGAAGAAGTGCTACTTGACGGAATGTGTAGGATCAGGGAAAGGAGACAGAATTATGATGGATCTTCGGAATTGCTTACGGGCGGCGTGGATGTCTGTAACCGTTGCCATTTGGCTCACGATAACTGTTCCCGGTTATTCCCCAAGGTTACGGCAGACGTGGTCAGAACTGACAAGATGACAGAAATCAAGTTGAAAGGCTCGCGTGTTCGCCTTGGTGCGAGCTGCTATGAAGAGGACGCCTCACTGGCAGCCTTGGAAAACGACTCGGTGCGGGCGCTGCAGGTTCCCTTCAACCTGCTCGATGGCAGAATGAGCCGCAACGTGTTTTCAACGGCGTCCGAGCGTTCAGCCGGCATCTTGGTACGCTCCGCTTACCTTCGCGGGGTTCTGACACGGCAATTGGATGCGCTGCCTGAAAAGCTGGCTCCGCTGCGCGACCGCGCCAAGGAGGCTCTCACGATTTTGGGTGACAAGGTTCGGACAACTTCCGAATCAGCCCTCCGCTTTTGTCTCTCCTTTTCAGAAGTATCGTCTTTGGTCATTGGTGTGAAAACGGTTGAGGAACTGCAATCCAACCTGGCCGAAGCTGAAAGAGGTTCACTGCCCCGGGAAATCCTGCAGCAACTAAAATCCATGGGATTAAAAAAGGATCCGCTGGTGGACCCGAGAAATTGGCAGGGGCTTATTTGATTGACGATTAAACTGAAGATCCCGCTGGAGGAACAAACTATGGTGATCGACGTTCATAGCCACGTATTTCAATATCCCGAGCATTTTTCACCGGGATTTCAGGAGCAATCGCGCCGCGCCCGGAATGCCGAAGTGAATCTGACAGTGCGCTGGAATGAGTATGACGCCACCGCGCGCCACTGCGACCGGACGGTCGTCTTCGGAGGCAAAGCAAAACTGTCTGGACTCTGGGTTCCGGACAGATTCGTGGCTGATTACGTGAGCCAGCATCCCGACAAACTGGTCGGATTTCTCTCAGTGGATCCGACGCAGCCGGGCTGGCAGGATGAGCTTCTCGAAGGGCACCAGGAATTGAAACTGAAAGGCATTAAACTGCTGCCGATGTACGCTGGTTTCCGGCCGAACCAGGTTGAGCTGGATTATCTGTGGCAATATGCCACCCGCCATTATCTTCCGGTTCTGCTGCACACCGGCACCACCTTCATTCAGCAAGCGCCGCTGGAGTGCACCTTGCCGCGGCACCTGGATGATGTCGCCATTCGCTTTCCCGAGGTCAAGATCATCCTGGCTCATCTCTCCCATCCGTATGAAGGAGAGTGTGTCGTCACCATCCGCAAGCACCCGAATGTCTACGCCGATTGTTCGGCCCTGCACTACCGGCCGTTTCAGCTCTATCATTCGCTGATGCTGGTGCAGGAATATGGCGTCTGGGACAAAGTGCTGTTTGGCAGCGACTACCCGTTCACCACGGTCGATGCCAGCCTGGAAGGCATGCGAAAGCTGAACGATATGCTGGAAGGCACGTCGTTGCCAAGGCTGAACATGGAACAAATGGAGCGGATGTTCCAGCGGGACTCTCTCCGCTTGTTAGGAATTGAAAACTAAACCGGCGGACGTCCCGATGTTTCTCGCATTGGCCGCAGGCGCCTATCCTACGATCTGTCCGGACGTAACGTAGGACGCTTCTTGCCCCTGAAAGGAAGAATGCCATGCACACGTATCCACGATCTGCAGAAATTCTGGAGCACAATCGACAGTTCATTTGGTTTCGGTCAATCGAGCCACCCGACCGAAAATTGTCTTTGTGAAGGGCGAAGGAGCCCATCTTTGGGACGCAGATGGGAATCGTTACATCGACTATATGCAGCCTTCGCCCCGTACTTTCTCGGACACAATGATCCAATCAGTGAACGAGGCGGTCCTCAGTGTGCTGAAGAGTGGCGACGGTCTGTACGGATCGGGAACGACCCGCCTGGAAGGCGGGCTCACTGAACTCATCTGCCACAACGTTCCCTGTGTCGAGTCGGTGCAGTTCCTGAATACCGGCAGTGAAGCAACCTATCAGGCGATCCGGCTGGCCCGGGCCGTCACAGGACGAGACAATGTGGTGGTCATGCAGGGCTGCTACAACGGATGGCACAACGATATGGCATGCGATTTCTTTTTTTGATCTCTGACCAGAAGCTAGTTCCTATCAATCAATTTCACAGGATATCCTGGAACGTCACCCGTGAAACCAGGCGGAAAGACCGCCAGTATGTAGCTGCCAGACGGGAGTTTGCTGAAGTCTTCCCGGACATTTAACGTGTATTTGTTGCGTTTGTTCGCTTTTAC
>JBGOVH010000144.1:0-6445 GCA_041478005.1 Terriglobia bacterium
CCGTTCATCCAATCCGGAGATATCCTTGGTCAGCCAGAGATCCATGTCTGAACCCATTGCGCCCTTGTCTTTAGTCTTCTGGTCCTCAGCCTCCATCATCATGGTCAATATGACATGGCGGGTTTTGAACCCATTGATGACCTTCGTCTCCCCGGTGTCTTTAATGGAGATCTTGGGTTCCATCTTGACATCCGGAGCCTTAGCGTCTTTAGTCTCCTTTGCCTCCTTCTTGGACTCTTGCATCCTTTTCAGGGCTTTTTCCATCTGTTCCCGCTTTTCGGCGAAAGTTGTGATGGTATAAGTTTTCTTTTTGTGATCAATATCAATAACCTGTTCCCGATCGAGTTGGATAATTTCACTATGAGTCAACTCATTGTCGCTGATCGTATCACTTCGCATACGATCTCCCTTGACATAAACTGTGGAGGTATTTTGATTCAATCCCTTGGCGCCAAAGATGCCAGCCATCTTGGACAACCCCTCCATCATGCCACCCGTGATGCGCGAGGTTTCTTCGACCCTTAAATCACCTCTGACACCGAGGCTCAGGACCAATAAGGAACAGCCAGCAGCGACAACGCTCTTGTAAAGAATCTTCTTTGAAAACATGGTTCCCCTTTCTATGAGTGTTCTTCTGTGAGAATAACAGATAAACAGGACTTATTCGACGAGTGAGACATGAAGAGTGAAACGTGATACGTGAATATCTCTATTTTTCGCGTTTCACGTCTCACGTGTTCAAGCCAAAACCTTGGTTGCCACATTCCCGGCCACATCGGTGAGCCGGAAATTTCGACCGCTATAGAAATAGGTGAGACGGGTGTGCTCCAGTCCCAGCAAATGAAGGATGGTGGCATGCAAATCGTGAATATGCATGCGGTCTTCGACGGAGTAATAACCAAACTCGTCGGTGGCGCCGTAGACGATGCCCCCCTTGACTCCGCCCCCAGCCATCCACACGGTGTAACCATAAGGGTTGTGATCACGACCGTCACCTTGCGCCACAGGTGTGCGCCCAAACTCGCCTCCCCACAAGACCAGCGTGTCCTCGAGCATACCTCTCGATTTCAAATCTGTGAGCAAGCCCGCGATGGGGAGATCCACTTCACGAGCGTTCTTAGTATGCAATCGAACCAGTTCACTGTGCTGATCCCATTTGTAGCTGTGGGTGCATTGAATAAAGCGGACACCTCGCTCCGCCAGGCGCCGCGCAACCAGGCACTGCCAGCCAAAGTCAGCGGTTTCGTCCCGGCCAAGACCGTAAAGTTTTTTGGTAACTTCAGTTTCTCTGTCAATCTCAAAGGCTTCGGGCGCATCCGTCTGCATTCGGAAGGCTAGTTCGAACGCCTGAATGCGCCCTTCAAGTTCTGGATCAGACTCGCGGGAAAACTGATGACGGCGGTTCATCTTTTGCAGCATGTCCAGTTCGTAGCGCTGCAGTTCCGGAGACACTCCTTTGGGCACGAGATTTTCAATCGGTTCGGCAAAGTCTTTGACTTTCATCCCGGCGTTCCCAATTGCCGTCCCCTGGAAAGCGGCCGGTAGAAATGCCGAGCTCCAGTTCTTTGCGCCACCATGGGCCAGGGCCGGCTTGATAGTGATAAATCCTGGGAGATTCTTATTATCGCTGCCGAGACCGTAGACAATCCAAGAGCCCATGCTGGGTCGTGTAAAGGTGTTTGATCCTGTATGCAACTGGAGCAACGCGCCGCCGTGTGCCACGCTGTCACCTACCATGGAACGAATGACGCAAATATCATCAATGCAGGAACCCACATGCGGGAACAAATCGCTGACTTCAATGCCACTTTGACCATAGTGCTTGAATTCCCAGGGCGACTTGCATAAGTTGCCAACTTCCTTCTCGGCAAATGTCAAAGGACGTTTAAAGGGCAGAGGCTTATCATGATCCTGGATCAACCGCGGCTTGGGATCGAAGGTGTCGATGCTAGAGGGACCTCCATGCATGAAGAGGAAAATCATGCGTTTGGCCTTGGGTGCGAAGTGTGGGGAACGAGACCCCGTTGGGTTAGTGGCCTCGGATGCCGCGAGAAGATGAGTCTGATCCGCGATTAAGCCCATAAGGCCCAGGGTTCCAAATCCACAGGCCGCCTGCCGCAAAAGAACCCGTCGAGAAACGGGCTGGTTGAGGTTAAAGGATCGGTCTTCCACGAAGGTTCCTCTCAAATCGGAATTCTTATCTAACACCTGCTTAAAGTGAGTTCTTCCTTTGGCAACTGTGTCCTCATGGATACGGTGAAACAAGGGGTAGCCACGGTGAGCAACTTTTGCGAGCCGTGGGTTTTAGAACAAGAGGTCCGCTCGACAAAAAAAGCCCACGGCTCGCTGAAAAGCGCTCACCGAGGCTACCCGTGATCGACCGAGCCCAGCCAAACTCCTATATCAATCCACATATACAAACTCATTGGAAGATAGCAAGACATGACAAAGACTCTGCCAAGCCTCAATCATTGCGGAGACCTCGGTGCCGTTAGCCTTTGCATCAACTTGGAACTTTTTTTTGTAACTTTCGATATACTGCAACGACTCTTTGATTTCATTAATGTCAGGCGATCGTCCCAAGGCGAGCATATAGGCAGTCTCAATTCGCCTGCTGTCGTCATACTTGCTTTCAGAAGCCAACAGATTCCTGGCTAACTGGCGGGCACGATCAGACACACCGGAGCTATTCATCATATACAACGCCTGTGGCGCCACGTTGGTGCGAGCCCGACCTTCACCAGGAGTGGTGGCATCTCCAAAATCAAAGAGGTTAAGAATACTCGACAAATTGGAGCGACGCAGCGGCAGGTACACCGTGCGGCGTTTGGTAACATCCGGGTTAATGCTCAATCGGGAGACAGAGTTTTCCTCATCCGTGCCAAAGCCGGATTGCAGCGTCCCTCCCATGGCCAGATCGAGCTCGCCGGTCAACGACAGCATACCGTCGCGAATCTCTTCCACATCCAATCTCCGCCGATTCATATGGGAAATCAGCCGGTTTTGCGGGTCGATCTCCGCAGCCCTTCCAGAAGGTTCGCTGCTCATCTGGTATGCGCTGGAGAGCATGATCAAGCGGTGCATATCTTTGGTCGACCAGCCCTTCTCAACAAACTGATTAGCCAGGAAATCCAGCAATTCAGGGTGAGACGGAGTTTCACCCATCTTGCCAAAGTTGCTGGGAGTTCGCACCAGACCCTCACCGAAATGCCATTGCCACAGCCGATTCACCATGACTCGAGACGTGAGAGGATGGTTCGGCTGAATAAGCCATTCCGCCAACTGCAATCGTCCGCTCCCCTGAGTAATGGGAGTTTGATTCTCCCCTGCAATGATCCGCAAGAATTGCTTTGGCGCCTCTTCGCCGGGGTTCGCCCAATTCCCGCGAACGAAGACCCTTTGCTGGACAATCGCCCCTTCAGTGACAGCGCAGGCCATAGGATGTTCAGGAGGGGAAGCCTGTTTGAGCGTCTCTAGCTCCTTTCGCAATCGAGCCAGGCCGGACTTAGACCGCTCCGAAAATTGCAGCTCAGCATCTTTTTCACGCAGTGCCAGGGGACCTTTTTCTGCGATCACATCTGTCAAAAAACGATACTTGGCTACCTCAAACATCGGTTTTTCCGGAGGCATCATCCCTTGATGCCGCGCTTCTCTGACCTTCTGACGCCAGTCCGCCACGATCTGCACATATTCGGAAGACCGCACTTCCAATTCTTTCTGGTATTCCAGGGCTACCTTGACCAATTCTGACGGAGCCTCCGGAAGAAGGTCTCGAGATTCTGAAGCACCCGCCACATTGAGTGTTGCAGCTTCACTGGCCTGATACCAGCGGTTGAGGTGAGGGCGAACGTCCACTGTGGGCTTCAAGTATTCGATCCACCGTTCCAGAACGTTTTCGTCCAATTGATGCGACTGAGCAAACTCGGAGATTTTGATATTGGCCATAGATCCTGACCGGTTCTCATACTGCCAGGCCGCCACAAGGTACTTTGGCAATTTGGCCAATAAGGTACTCCCGTGACGGGCTGCTTCAGCATCGATGACTTCCTGGATATCTTCCTGTTTAGCTGTGATCTTTTCTTGAGCCTGGTTGTATAGATCAGCTGCCTCTTTGGGTACCAAAGGCGCGAAATAGAGCTGAGAAACTAGACTATCGACTTTGCTAAGAGACTTCGTGCTCGCGAAGATGGAAGCCAGCGAATAATAGTCTCTAGTGGGAATCGGGTCGAATTTATGGTCGTGGCAGCGGGCGCAAGCCACGGTCAGCCCCATGAAAGCGCGAGCCGTGACATCGATCTGCTCGTCCACCATGTCGTAAACCATTTTGGGCTTATCCTGCTCGGCCAGCAACTTGGGACCCACTTGCAAGAAGCCAGTGGCAACAATCCCCGTCACATTTACTTCCTCTGGCTTCGCAACAGGCAACAGGTCGCCTGCCAGCTGCTGCTTGACGAATTCGTTGTAGGGGAGGTCCTTGTTGAAAGCCTCAATGACATAGTCACGGTAGCGATAAGCGTAAGGATAACGGATATCTTCGTCCGCCCCAGCCGAGTCAGCATATCGGGCCACGTCAAGCCAGTGGCGTCCCCACCGCTCCCCGTATCGGGGCGAGGAGAGGAGTCGATCGACCACTTTGGCAAAAGCGCTGGGTGTCGGATCGTTTAGAAACTCCTGAATCTCCTTTTCTGTCGGGGGTAAACCGGTCAAGTCGAAGGTTGCTCGTCGTAACAAGGCCAGTTTGCCGGCCGGCTTGGCCGGAGCCAACCCCTTTTTCTCCAGCTCGGCCAGGATGAACCGATCAATCAGAGATTTGCACCAGGAGTGCTCTTTCACCGGAGGAGGCGCTGAATCCTTGATAGGACGAAAAGCCCAAAAATTCTTTTGTTCCTCTGTAAACTTGTACTCCTTAGGTTTCTCCGCGGACAGAACGGCAAGATCCGCATCTGGCCAGGGAGCCCCCATTTTGATCCAGGCGACAAGGTCGGCGATTTCGTCATCTCGCAGTTTCCCAGAGGGCGGCATCTTTATCTTGCCCTGATAGCCAACAGCTTCGATGAGCTTGCTGTTCTCCGGTTCTCCTTTCAGAAGGATTGGACCGTTATCGCTGCCCTTGAAAAAAGCGGGAGCCGTGGAAAGGTTTAGACCCGCCATTTGTAGCTTACTGCCGTGGCAGGCAAAACATTTGTTGGCAAGCAGAGGACGAACTTTCTTTTCAAAAAATTCATTGGCTTCGGCCGAAGCCTTGGATTCCTTTACCTGGGGCTGCCCCCAAACCGGACAAGCGAGCAATACTTCCAAAACAAGCAGTAAGCCGAAGGCTCTTCGTCGCATATCCTGTAGTATAGCAACTGCCGTTCTCTCCTCCAATCAAAAACCGCGTAGAATAGTCATGCGTTAGTGGTTGGAAGTTTAAAGTCCCCTCAACACGATCGATACGGCGTTTCGTGCCAAGTTTCAGAAAAATGAACTAAACGTTAGTGTTAAGTTTGAGATGGCTAATGCCCCTTGAGAACTAAGGCGAAACCTAAGTACTCGATTTCGAAAATACGATCACACATATGTAAGCAAAGAAGGTGCGCAGTTGACGAATGACGCATCCGAATGTCAAATTACCTACGAATTCACTCGTAGCTTCTAGAAATTCGATGCCCACCAAACGAACGATAAACATTACCCCCCGAGAAAAGACACGAAACTTTTTCCGTCGTGCTTGCTCTCTGTCGAGTCTCTTGTCTCCAGTCTTACTCACCCTGGGTGTCATGATACTTGTAAAACATCCTGGCTTTTTGACTCAGACTCCCACAGATTCAGATGAGATTGAAATCACCGGTGACTTTTTGAGTTCCATTGAGTCGGGCTTAACCAATCCAGTGTCCGCAGCCCGGCTTGGAATTTATGACCGCCTTGCTTTTGGCAAAGGGAGATTTCTGAGAATTGATGGGAAGAGCCGGCGCAACGTTGTTTTGATGATGGACAGCCAGGGGAAACAGTTGATTCGTTTGTTTGACCTGCCTGGCCTCAGTTCCAACACTGTTCTGCCAAACTTGAACTACTTCGGAGGCATTCTGTCCAAAGCCGAGCGAACGGTTCAAGGTGCTGTGGAGATCTCCATTGTTTATGCTTCGATATCAGACAAGCCAGGACGAATCTACACCAGAGAGGCTGGCGACTTTGTGCGCCGCAATCAGGAGTTTCGTCAGCGCAATCGAGTGATTCAAGGGAAAGGGAACGAGGGTGTTGCTTCACCTGAGCAAGAGAAGAAAATTCCCCGGTCCTCGCCATCCCAAAATACATCAAAGGCAAAAGATGCTGCCGCTTCAGCGGCCTCAGGAAAGGAACCTGATGATTCTGAGGAAAGGTCTGAACCGATGCGTAACAAACCAGTCCTAAAGCGGCGAGAAGAAGCCAGTGGCGCAACTCCTCCTCCCAATTCCGGAAAATCGAC
>JBGOVH010000303.1:0-4509 GCA_041478005.1 Terriglobia bacterium
CGCTGCAGTGATTAGCAAGATTCGGGGGTCATCCAAGAGTGCTTCTGTCGGGCTTGGCGGTGACTGAGATTGCATTCCGTTGTAATGGCTTAGTTATTTTGGGTGATAAGGCTCGGTGGAGCGCGTGCGCTACCCATGAGAGGTGGAGCGGGCGCTCCCGCGCACGCTTGGATTTCCTCAGAGCAGCTTCTGCTCCCAATCACTACGATCTGTCGCAATGCCTCAGAAGGTGTGAAAATATTCCCCTCCTGGGTCAGGAGGGGAGCTGAAGGCGGTTAGGCCTTCAGGGGGTGGTCGACCGTGGCGATTCGGGTCCATCGTGGGTTTACACGCGACCCTGACCACCCCCGAAGCCCTTGTGGGTTTCGACCCCTCCTAAAATAGGAGGGGATTTTTCCACAGCTTGTCAGTTCCGGGGGAAATCGCATGGCATTGGAGCCACGATGAATGCGCTTTCTGTATTCATCGTGGGCTTTCCATGGCCGGTGCACCTGCCCACGCCTCGCGGAAAGCGCTCAGCGTGGCTACCAAGACTTCCCCCAAATTACTATCTGACGGGAAAAGATCTTGTGTGCATGAAGGGACTCTGCTAGATTCTTTAGTTTTTCAGTCCCCGTCTGAGAAGCCCAAAGAAAGGGGCTCAGCAATTATGAAACTATGAAACGATCTCCTCTGGTGATTATTTTCTTCACCGTCTTCCTCGACCTTGTCGGTTTTGGAATCGTCTTGCCTCTTCTGCCCTTCTATGCGCAAAGTTTTGGCGCGACGGCGTTTCTGGTTGGGTTGTTGTCCACTTCGTTCTCATTAATGCAATTCCTATTTGCCCCGGTTTGGGGGCGATTGTCTGACCGCGTTGGGCGCCGCCCCATTATTCTGTTGGGCTTGTTGGGCTCTTCCATTTCCTATCTGATTTTTGGTTTAGCCCATTCATTGGCGGTCCTGTTTTTGTCAAGAATCTTTGCGGGAATCGCAGGAGCCAATATTTCAACGGCACAGGCCTATATCGCCGATTCCACATTGCCCGAGAACCGAGCCAAGGGTATGGGACTGATCGGCGCGGCCTATGGCATGGGTTTCATCTTTGGCCCAGCGATTGGGGGCATTCTCAGCCAGCATGGATTGAGCACACCTGCATTTTTCGCCTCAGCCCTGGCTTTTCTCAACTTTATGGCCGCCTTGTTCCTTGTGCCGGAATCGCTGCGACCTGAAAATCGACGTAAGACCATGCAGTATGGCATGCGGCTCGAAAATATAAGAAAGGGACTGCAGCATCCGGCACTGGGAGTTTTGTTCGTCTTGTTCTTCATTTCCACTTTTGCCTTTGCCAACCTCGAAGCAACTTTTGCCTTGATGACGCAAAAGCGCTTCAATTTGGATGCCCACCATAACGGCTACCTATTTGCCTACATTGGCGTATTGATTACTATCGTGCAAGGTGGAGTCATTGGAAGGCTAGTCAAAAGGTTTGGTGAGCGAAGACTGTTGACGGCAGGACTTTTTTGTATGATCTTTGGGCTTGGTCTGTTGCCCTACTCGCCTAGCATTCGGGTGCTTCTGTTGGTCTTGGTGATTTTGACTTTTGGAAATGGTTCCGCCAATCCTTCTATTTCGAGTCTGATCTCCCAGTTGGCGGGCCCTGAGGACCAGGGCGGAATCCTCGGTGTCGCTCAGTCTCTGGCCAGCTTAGCGCGAATCATCGGCCCGATTTGGGGAGGTTTCACCTTTGACACTTTTGGTTTCCAGTATCCCTATTTAACCGGCGGTGTCTTTATGGCTCTGGCTTTCGGTCTAAGCTTGACCGTATTGAGACAAAAACCGGTTGCGGCTAATGTTCTATAGATCCGGGAAGCGGTAACGGCTTCCTGTGCTGAGAAATACCGATCGAAGTCCAATTGGATGACGCGATGACCTTGAACCTGATGTTCCACGATAACTGCTTCGATGGCGCATCTTCGGCAGCCGTGTTTCTGCGCTTCTATCAAGATAAGATCAACCCTCGGGCTGAGATCTCTTTGATTGGCATGGCCCATGAGGCCGGTCAACAATTCAATGAAGATCATTTCAGTGGAGATGAAAACGCCATTGTGGACTTTAAGTACTCTAGCTCGGACCGATTGACCTGGTGGTTTGATCACCATCACAGTGCTTTCTTAACCCCCGAGGATGAGCAGAACTTTCACAAGGATCGGAGTGGGAAAAAATTCTATGACCCGACGTTTAAGTCGTGCACCAAGTTTGTCGCAACCGTAACAGCCAGCCAATTCAGATTCAACTGTCCCATGCTGGAGGAGTTGGTGTACTGGGCAGACATTATTGATGGGGCACTTTACCGGGATGCCAAGACAGCCGTGGATGTCGCAGAACCGCCTCAAAAGCTGGCAGCAGTGATTGAAGCGAATAAGGATCCGGAGTTTTTGCCTGGGATCATCCACCAGTTGAGCCGGCAACCACTTGGCGAAGTGGCCACTCAGAAAGCCGTATTGGACCGTTACATCCCCTTATTCGAAATTCATAAGGAGACCATTCAGGTTATTCGGGACAACTCGCAATTTGTTGAGGGGGTCACTTTCTTCGATCTCACGCAACAAGGTCTGGAAGGCTACAACAAGTTTATCCCGTACTACCTGTACCCGCAGTCAAATTACAATGTCAGTCTACTGCGCACACCGAAGAGGATGAAGGTGAGCGTGGGTTGGAACCCTTGGAGCATCTCCGAACGGAAGCATAACCTGGCGGCACTCTGTGAACGTTACGGCGGGGGGGGACACCCGGTGGTGGCGGCCATTTCTTTTAACCCGAATGCGGTTGAGGCTGCCAGGAAAGCAGCTGAAGAGATAGTGGCGCTGTTACGTGGAACCGGAAAGAAGAGGTGAGACATGAATCGTGAAACGTGATGCGTGAGAGAATAAGCCTGCAAGGCTCCTCACGTTTCAAGGTTCTCGTTTCACGGATGAATGCTCTACCGTTCTTCTCCGGCTCCAATAGAAGTAAGCGGGCAGGCCCGTGAAAGTGACCACCAGCCCCCAGAAGGAATTTTTCGAATCATTGACGATGGTGTTAACGACAATCAAAAACGCCATCAACGAAAAGAGCAGCGGAACAATGGGATATCCCCAAGTTTTGTAAGGTCGTTCTAAACCAGGGCGCTTCCGGCGAAGTACGAGAACTGCCAGCCCACCCATCCCATAAAAAATCCAAGCGACAAAAATCACGTAGCTGAAAAGTCGTTCAAAACTTCCCACCAGCGTTAATAGACTAGCCCAGACCCCCTGCAGGATAATCGAGAAGGTTGGAACCACGTAACGCGGGTGAACATAGGCAAATTGCTTGAAGAACAGTTCTTCACGGGCCATGGCGAAGTAAACCCGAGGGCCGCTCAGGACGTTACTGTTGATTGCCCCAGTTATTGAAATCAGAATCGCGATGGCGATCAATGTCCCTCCGATGGGCCCTATGGCTTGTTCCATGGCATCCGAAGCCAGACGTTTGGAGCCCATCATCCCTTCAAAAGGGACGGCATAAAGATAAGCTAGGTTTACCGTTAGGTAGAGCACAATAACCGCAAATGTTCCCATGAGCAATCCCCCTGTGAGGTTCCTTTTGGGGTGCTTGATTTCACCGGCGGTGAAGGTCAGTAGATGCCAGCCCTCGTAAGCCCAGAGCACAGCGATCATCGCGATCCCAAAAGCGCTGAAGGAAAAGCTCACAGGCGGTGAAGGATGATAAGCAAAGTGCTGAAAGCCTCCCCGTCCAAAAAAGAACAATACCAGGGAAATGCCCAGCAGCGAGACAATTTTGATGACCGTCAAAAAATTTTGGACAAAAGCTCCGGAACGAACACCCAGGCAGTTAATCAGCGTTAATATTCCGATCACACCAACCGAAAAGAATTTTGCCGCCCCGATAGAAAGCGGAAATAAATAACCCAGATAGATGGCAAAGGCCGCTCCCAGTGTTGCAATGGAACCGCTCATCATCACGAAAAAGACACACCAGCCATAAAGGAAGGCGGGTAAAGGTCCGTAGGCCTCTCTGAGAAAAACATAGATGCCGCCGGAGCGGGGAAACATAGCGCCGAGCTCTGCATAAGCTAGCGCCCCAAAGAAACTGAGGATTCCTCCGACAATCCAAACCAGAAACGTACTCTCCACGGTCTGAACCGTCCGAGCAATATTCCCTGGAGTCAAAAAAATTCCAGACCCGATAATGGAACCTATGACGAGCAAGGCGCAATCGGTAAGGCCCAGCGCCCGTTTCAGTTCGCCCGAAGTCTCATTGCCAGTTGATGTATCATGGTTCGCCAACGCTTTCATGGGTCTTAGGTCTTGGGAATTACGATCGTAGTCTTCAAAACCGCACATTCATACTGCGACTCTGAGCTGCAATGAAGTATGACTCGCGGCAATGCATCAGTTATGGGAGAATCGCACGGCATTGGTAGCCACGATGAATGCGCTTGAGGGACCGCTGTCCCCTGTATTCATCGTGGGTTTCCCCCGCCGGTACAGC
>JBGOVH010000451.1:0-3471 GCA_041478005.1 Terriglobia bacterium
GAAGGGACTGGGTACTTCAATATCGAAATTCCATCGACCGAACTCATTCTCAAGTTCCCTCAAAAGAGTCGCGCTAACCATTTTGACATTGACTTCTTCTCCAGAGGGTTCTAGTTGAGACACCGACAGATTGGTTGAAAACTTCGAGATCTTCCTTCTCGAAGTAACAGCCTGCACAGAGCAATAAACAAAAAATTATTCGTCCGCCCAAGGGCAAGATCAACCTCTAGCCTGCAACGCGGGTTGCCCCGACGAGGGAGCATTCATAGCGTCACTCCGCATGATCGACAAATCGGTAACCCAATCCTCTTACCGTAAGAAAGTGCACAGGGTTCTTCGGGTCGGTCTCCAATTTCTGGCGCAGAAGGGCGACATGCACATCGACAGTGCGAGTTTGGACCTCAGCTTCGTAGTCCCAGACCTCACGGAGCAGTTGTTCTCGAGAGAGGGTTGTACCGCTATTCTGGATGAAGTAACAGAGCAACTGATATTCGCGGGCCGAAAGCTCAACCAGCCTTCCACGGAACCTTACTTGGGTAGTTCGAAAATCTACCGTGACGGAACCAAATTTGAACTGAGAGGCAGATCCCGGATGCTCTGTGGACACTCGCCGCAACAGGGCTTCCACACGGGCCAATAGTTCGGGCGGCTCAAAAGGCTTAGTGAGATAGTCATCGGCCCCCAATTTCAGCCCCAAGACCTTATCAGCGAGCTGCCCTCGGGCGGTGAGCATCAAGACCGGAGTCCTTATCCCTTTTTGACGCAGATCCCGGCAGACGTCGAACCCGTTCTTGATTGGCAGCATCACGTCTAAAATAATCAGCGAGAAATCGTCCTGGCTGGCCAGATCCAGCGCCGTCTGACCATCTCCAGCTGTTTCCACCTCGTAGGCTTCAGCCGTGAGTAGATCCGAGAGAGTCAAGACAAGGCCTGGTTCATCCTCAACGAGTAGTAGCCTCTTGGCCAAAGTTCTTCCTTCTGACTAGGCGTTGCCCGCCTGATCTAACTCCGAAAGCACGGGAAGGTAGAGAGTGAAGGAAACGCCACCTCCCGGCGAGTTGACAAGCTTGAGGCGTCCTCCGTGCGCTTTGAGATACCGCTGCAAAAGGTTTAGGCCCAGCCCGGCCCCTGGGACCGAAGATGCCAGAACTTTCCTGCCTCGGTAAAATGGCTCAAAGATGTGCGGCAGATCGACAGGATCGATTCCAGGACCGCGATCCTCCACTGTGACAGCCACTTCAGCACTTTGTTGAGCACCGGCCGCTGTTATCCGCAGCCATTTCCCTGCGGCCGCGTACTTAAGGGAATTCTCCAAAAGGTTTCTGATAGCACTCTGCAAGGTGCGCACGTCGGCCAACACTGGTGGAAGCCCCTCTTCGATGTGTTGCTCGACGGTCCAGCCGCCTTCCTCGAATACCTCCTGGTAATCCGCTAGCAGCTTTTGCAACAGAGAACCTATTTCTGTAGGGTGAAACTGATAGTGCTCTCTGCCCGATTGGATTCCGGCGTAACTCAGAATCTGTTCCAGCATATCGGAAAGCCGGCGGCTTTCGGTCTGAATGACAGTTCCATACTGCTGGACCTTTTCTGCTTGTACCGCTACTCCGCGGGCCAGATTAAATCCAGCGGACTGGATCACTGACAACGGCGTGCGAAGCTCGTGTGAAACACCGGCCACAAATTCCATCTGTTGTCTTGCCAATGCCCTGGCTTTCTGCGTGCTGAGCATTAGGGTAATGATGCTGCCCGTCATCAACAAAAGAATTCCAAAACCGATCGCCAGATTGCGATAACGAGCTTCATTGACCTCGACATCGATGGATCCCAACCGATGTCTGGCGAGTAGCTGCCAGGAAGCACCGGAGGGATTTGCACCCGCTTCGTGGCTTGCGCGATTGAGCGGTGGACGTGGTTCCGGCTGCAGTTCTCCGGGCATGAGATCCGCCGGAGGTATCAACCTGCTGCGTGGGCGAAACCCAAAACCAAAACGGCCCTGAAATCTAAGTAAAGGTGCTGCCATATCCACGGCGTCAAAGGTTTCTAAAGTCAGCCCAGGGTCTGAGAGGTAGATCGCCTGTCTTGGGCTGCCAGCTACTACCGCCAGTCGATAACGAGACAGGCTCGTCCCTCCGAAGTGTCTCTCTGCGAGATTCGGCAGGAACTGCTGTTTGAGAAATTGAGCGTCAAGCTCGACAAAGTACCAGCCGGCCACTCCAGGAGATCTATCCTTTGAAACCCGCTGCAACGGTGGAGATGGAGGAGAGGGGGTAAAAGCCCTTCGATCCATAAACTGCGACCGGTCGGGTGGGGCCAGTGGGCCGTCCCTGGAAGCAAGTGGGATTCGATCCCTGTCAGGTCGCCTATTTGGCGCCATTGAACGGAAGAAGGTCGCTGGGATGGCCATTATGGGGCGGTCAGCTGAGATTGCCAAAGGGAATCCACCGGGTAAGGCAGTTGGCAGTGCTCGTTGAGACCAACGTTGCATCAAAAGGTCGCGATAACTCTGTAGCTCCGGCGGCCATTCCTGCTTTTCGAATTTCTTTTCGTGCTGCAGGAAGCGGTGGAACGCGAGAGAACCCTTCGAGTCGATCGTGCCAATGGTAAGGCCTCCGATGAGTTGCGGTTGGCGGGCATTGTTCTGCCACTGATCAAACATTTCGGAGAGATGCGCCTCGATTTGGGTTTCACCTTGGAAACCCGCAAGTGGCCGGAAGGTTGAATGGATCTCCTGAACGGCGCTCACAAACTCGGATTGGAAGCCCCGGAAGGCCACTTCGAGAAGCTCTTTCTGCCGTACACGATCCGCTTCACCCACACGATTGATCCAGCGATACAGCAAAACGGCCGCAACCAACACCACCAGTGTTAGTAGACCGGAAACAACGATTAGTAATCCTGACTTGTCGCGCTCTTGCCACACGACTCCTATTATACCCCGACGGCAAACCAGCTGCCTCAGCGTCATGAGACTTTACCTGGATTTTACAAAAGCATTCAACCTTCTTCCAACCCCATGAAGCGCGCTGGATCCTTTGAAAGGACTACCCAGAGCCCGTTCCGAAGATGGTTGAAACCTCAGGCGCCGAGTCGATAGGCCTTAGAATTTACCTCGACTTTACAGCATTCCCCCCGTTCTCCGTCTAGAATGTAGTCTGGAGAGAAGGTCATCGGAAACGGAGGTGGGACACGATCCAATGGCGATCAACTCAATCTGTCTGTTAACGCAATGTAAAGTGACTTTTACCTGGATTTTACAGGATGGGGTCAATCCTTTTTGGCGCGAGTGGCGTCCAAACAATTTGACCAACTGGAGACTCGGAGGCAAGTCACGGTGGTGACCGGAAAGAGCCAATGCCAAAAGACTGGTGACTCAGAGCCACTGTGCGAATTCGGAGTGGAATAAGGTGGAACCATTTTGGGCTAGAGATTGCCATCGCAAATTCCCGGCGTTTTCCAATAAGGCAAGAAATC
>JBGOVH010000249.1:0-4964 GCA_041478005.1 Terriglobia bacterium
CGACCGGCGCGTGCGGAAAAGAGATTTCCGCAGGTTGTGGATCGTTAGAATAGGGGCTGCCGCTAAGATAAACGGGATCTCTTATAATCGTTTTATTTTTGGCCTAAAGAAATCGGGTGTTGAGATGGACCGGAAAGTTCTGGCGGATTTAGCTGTAAGGGATCCAGAAACATTTGCCCGTCTGGCAGCCACTGCTAAAGAGTCGCTTGCTGCCTGAAACCTCAATTTCCATAATTGAGGTGGCGTCTCGCCCAGAAATGAGTCAGGAGTTTTCGCCCTTCCTCGATTGTCGCAGCCTCAAGTCCCTTCCCAGGGAAAAATCGAATGATCAGATTCCAAATGAGGCCTTGAGCCCCATTTTTCTATGGGCTCAGCGGAGGATGTCCCTTTGGCGGAGCTGTGGGGCCGTTCCGACTGAGACATCCCCCGCAGCCTGCGGCGGCTGCCCCCTTCAAAGGGGGACTCTGGGCGCCGGTCACTTTGAGTGGGTCACAAAATCAAGCCTCCGGCCTTGCCGGAGGTACATTACTTGCAAAGGTCAGCAGATAAATCTCGATGAGTGTGATGTTGACAAAGGTTAACCAAGTTAAGACCGATTTCACCGCCGAACTGGCGACAATCGACAGCCTGCAGAAACTGATTCCCATACGGGATAAGTATCTTGGCCGAAAAAACGGGCTGATTTCTTTTTTGATGAAAGAACTCCAGGGCGTTTCCCCCAACGACAAACGGGAGATTGGAAAACGCCTGAATGAGCTAAAGACCGAGGTGGAGACATCGCTTCAGGAGAAGGAAAGAGGGCTGGCAGCGGATGCCTTAGGTGCACGGCTCATTTCGGAGAAAGTAGATGTGACGCTACCTGGGAACCGCCGGCCGCTGGGGCACTTTCATCCGCTTACTCAAGTCCGTCAGGAGATAGAAGACATCTTCACCTCTATGGGATATACCATCGAAGACGGACCTGAGATTGAATCTCCTTTCTACAATTTTGAAGCCTTGAACATACCGGAACATCATCCGGCCCGAGACCCGCAGGATACATTTTATGTATCAGATTCATTGGTGCTGCGCACTCACACGTCTCCTGTTCAGGTGAGAACCATGCAGAAGAAGAGACCTCCGCTCCGAATCATCTGTCCAGGCAAAGTCTACCGGCGTGATAATCCGGATGCCACACATAGTCCGGCATTTCAGCAGATCGAAGGGCTGGCAGTCGACGAGGGAATTACGTTTTGTGATTTCAAAGGCACGTTGGAATACTTCTTGAAGGAATTTTTCAGTCCAGATACCAAGGTGCGTTTCCGCCCAAGCTATTTTGCGTTCACTGAACCGAGCGCTGAGGTGGATATTTCCTGCATTTTTTGCAAGGGGGACGGTTGCCGGGTTTGCAAGATGAGTGGTTGGGTCGAAGTTTTAGGGGCGGGGATGGTGAACCCGGCTGTCTTTGATTATGTTGACTACGACTCGGAGAAGTACACCGGCTTTGCCTTCGGTTTGGGCATTGAGCGTTTCGCCATGATCAAGTATTCGATCAATAACATTCAGTACTTTTATGAAAGTGACTTGAGATTCCTGGAGCAGTTCTAGAGATAAGGATTGACCCCCGTTGTATTTCCCCCTTGTTAAGACTTGGTAAGGGGGAAGCTTGCTTTTGTTCCCCTGAGAAGGTGGACTTGCAGGGGGTCTTTTTCTGCGTTTACTCTCATTTTCACGGGAGTTCCAAGAACGAAGATTCAATTTCTCAAGATGAAAGTTAGCTACAGCTGGTTAAAAGAATTCGTCAAATTTGAAGTTACACCACGTCAGTTAGCTAGTGACCTCACGAACCTGGGGGTTGTTGTTGAAACTGTCAGCGCTTTTGGGCAGGACTCAATTCTCGATCTGGACCTGACCACGAATCGGCCAGATTGTCTCAGCCACCTGGGTGTAGCCAGAGAGATCGCCACGCGTTATCAGCTCTTTTTGGAACTTCCTCTGACTTCCCTGAGAGAATCTTCGGCAAGAACGGATTCCGACATCACCGTCAGGATTGAATCGCCTAAGCTTTGTTCACGTTATTGTGCCCGAGTCATTCGCGGAGTGAAAGTAGCTCCGTCGCCAGACTGGATAGTCCAGCGTCTGGAGAGCCTGGGTATTCGCTCGATCAATAACATTGTTGATGCCACGAATTATGTCCTCCTGGAATTGGGGCATCCGCTCCACGCCTTTGATCTGGCGAGAATTCACGGGAAAGCCATCATCATCAGGGAAGCAAATGCTGGTGAGAAACTCTTCACGATTGATGGCATTGAGCGGGAGTTGAGGGCTGGAATGCTGGTCATTGCCGATCAAAACTCTGCCTTGGCGCTAGCTGGCGTAATGGGCGGATTGGAGAGCGAGATCGATTCTCTGACGCGAGATATTCTATTGGAAAGTGCATGGTTCGAGCCCATTTCTGTTAGAACGACCTCAAAGTCATTGATGCTTCATACGGAAGCTTCTCACCGCTTTGAAAGAGGCGCAGATATCGATTCAACAATCCCCTCTATTGACCGAGCGGCCGCTCTGATTCAGCAACTTGCAGGGGGAGAGATTTTGAATGGAGTGATAGATGCACACCGAACACCGGTTCAAAGGTCAGAGATACTATTGCGTGGGTCCCGCATCACCCAGGTAATGGGTGCTGAAATCGAAGCGTCCTTTGTCGAACGCGTCCTGAGCGCTCTGAATTTTAAGATCATTGCGACAGGAAAGCAAACCTGGCGCGTACAGCCGCCTGCTTCCCGGCTTGATGTGGCAAAAGAGATCGATTTGATCGAAGAGATTGCTCGACATTACGGATATGATCAGTTCCCTTCAACCTTGCCACTCTGGAAGGGGGCATCGGAGCGACGAACAGAAAAAATCTTTGAAAGAGCCCTTAAGCAAAGTCTGGTAAGTCTCGGTTATTCTGAAACGATTACCTATTCATTTGTGGATGCTGCTGAGAATGGCAGGTTCAGTTCACTAGAACCGGTTCTTCTAAAGAACCCTTTGTCTACCGAGACCGAAGTGATGCGAACGTCTTTGGTGCCGGGACTATTGGCTTCTTTCGTGCGTAACTATAATCACGGCATCAAGAGCATTAGACTTTACGAACTGGGGCGGCTTTACTCTAGCAAGGCGGCATCTGCTCCCCGAGAAGATAACTTTCTGGGAATCATCGCAAGTGGCAACATCCAAGAAAAAACAGTTCACTCCGAATCTCGAAGCTGCAGTTTTTTCGATCTTAAGGGGGACATCGAAATCCTGCTGGAGTCTCTAGGTCTGCCGGTGGAAAAGCTCGGTTGTCAAGCAAAAGGACAGAACACTAAAATACCGAACTATTATCATCCAACCGTATCGGCTGAATTACGGATGGGGGAATACTGCCTGGGGATCTTGGGCCAGATGCATCCCAAGGTGTGCGAACAATATAAGATTCGGCAGCCGGTTTTTCTGGCTGAGATACCCATAGAGACTTGGATCCGTTTACACACGATGGAAAAGATTTATGCGGAATTCCCCAGATTTCCTGCCGTTCACCGAGACCTCTCCATTATCGTCGATGAAGACCTTGACTACGAGGCGATCGAATCCACCGTGCTCCAGGCCAAAATCAAAGAGGTGCGGAGACTATTTCCTTTTGATCTGTACACGGGAGAAAATTTACCTTCGCACAGGAAGAGCATATCCTTTAGCATTGTTTACCAAGCAATGGATCGCACGCTTGTTGATGAAGAAATCAATCGATATCACGAACAAATCTTAGCGCTCTTACAGAAACAGATGGGAGCCCAGTTGAGGACTTAACGTGAGTAACGGATTGGAAAAGTTTACCGAACTCGAAAATAAGGTCTATCGCGCCATAGAATTATTTAAGGCGGTCAAGTTGCAGAAGGAATCACTTGAGAAGGAAGTGATCAAAATGAAGTCTCAACTTGAGCAGATACAGGCGGAAAATGAGCGGTTCAAGTCGGAGGCCCTTGATTTCGGGAAGGAAAGAGAGCTCGTCAAGGGAAAGGTTGAGAATATCTTGCAGAGTCTGGACAATCTTGCCCTATAAGAATCGAACCAGATCTTACCAGCGACTCACTAGGGCTTCGCACTTGATATCCCGGCTTGGGTAGCCACGATTAACGTGTCATTTGCGGTAATCGTGGGTTTTCCGCGACGAAAGGCCCACGGTCAGCAAAAGCACTGACCGTGGCTACCAGAACGCGAACAAAATTCTCGACGTTTCGCAAACCGGGCTGACACACCCTGCGTTTAAAGGAGCGCCACCATGGCAAATCCAGAGGGAGTGACTCGTATTGAGATTTATGACCAAACCTATCAAATTAGGGGGGAGGTCGATACGGAACATATTCGCAGCTTGGCAGCCTATGTAGACAGGAAGATGCGCGAAATTGCGGATGCCAGCAAGACCGTAGACTCCTTAAAAGTTGCCGTGATGGCCGCTCTCAACATTGCTGATGAGCTCTTCCAGGAACGAGATAATTCCAGAAAGCTGGACTCCATCGTCTATGACAAGAGTTTGCAATGCTCTCGACTCCTAGACCAGGTCCTGAAAAAATGAAAGCTGAACAATAGTTTTTTTCAATTCCGAGAAATCCCTTGACCGTGAGGTCGACTTTCCCTAGTATCAAATTACCCTGCGATGTTTGTGTTGGCACACCAATATTTGTACCAACACCTATTTGTATGGGAACCCGCGTCTTATCACGGTGTGCAAGCTTCACCATGTGAAGTTTCCTAAAGTGAAAGTAGGGTACCCACCTGGTTATCAGGTCCAAATAGAGTGCCTCACGGCAAAGCGGGGTTTTTCTATTCCGAAGCCATGCGTCTAATCGGCTCCTTCCCAGGGATTGTTCCTACCCCACAGTCCCGCGCCAAACAGTTGAGCGAACCAAGGGGAATGCAAGTCGCAGCGTATTGAACCTTAGTACTCCATTTTATAAATACAC
>JBGOVH010000271.1:0-4748 GCA_041478005.1 Terriglobia bacterium
AATACAGAATGGAGACTGACTATGGATACCAGAAATCTGTTTAATCTTTCAGGACGGGTGGCGTTGGTCACGGGTGGGAATAAGGGGCTGGGAAAAGCGATGGCCCGCGGATTTGCCCAGGCCGGAGCCGATATCATCATCAGCAGTCGGCACGAGGACGAATTAAAAAAAGCGTTGGACGAAATCCTTGATGGAACCGGGTGTCGCGGGAGCTATGTGGTGTCCGATTTGTCCCGGCGAGGCGAGGCAGAACTGTTAGCCAGGGCTGCTCTGGAGAAAATGGGCCGGGTTGACATCCTGGTCAACAATGCAGGTACCAACATCCCTCAGCCTATTGACAAGGTGAGCGACGAAAAGTGGGATCGCGTAGTGGAGATCAACCTCAACTCCTGCATGGCGCTGACTCGGGCGCTGGCGCCACAAATGAAAGAACGGCGCTGGGGGCGGATCATCTACATTTCATCAGTTCTCGGGTTGGGAGGCAAGAGCGAGCGCAACGTTTACTGCGCCACCAAGTCTGCCGTCATCGGGTTGGCGCGTGCCAACGCTTTGGACTTGGGACCTTACGGAATTACGGTCAATTCTGTTTGTCCAGGTCCTTTCCTAACAGACTTGCCCATGAGTATTCTTTCTGAGGCTGAGAAAAAGGAATTTTCAAATCGAACTGCGCTGGGCCGCTGGGCAGAGCCTATTGAATTGGCTGGACCTGCCCTGTTACTCGCCAGCGATGCTGGCAGCTACATCACGGGTACAACAGTGGTGGTTGACGGCGGTGTGATGGCCCACACGCTGTAATGTGGGGTGAACGCATGCGTTCACCCTCCGGACGGCGACTGAAACCCGCGTCGGGTCGCAATCGCCCCAGAGGCCCTCTCCCACATTGGAAACGCTTCGTTGGTGGATTGTTAACACTCACAACGAATCGCGAGTTTCACAACTCCCAAGAGAGAACGCTTCGCTAATGAACCTTACCTGGAGGAGAAAGAAACCTAGCCAGCACGACATGCGTGGGCCAGTAAATCAGACTGATTAACCCGCTGGTGATGACGACTAGATGAAGCGGCGCCGGACCCCACGATCGATTGAATAAAGGGTCCCTAAAAGCGAAGTTAATGTTCAATTCCGACCCGGCCAAGCGACAAATCGCTAGCACGACCACGGCAACGCCCGATTGCAGGATCCAGCCATGGCGGTCATAACCTACGTGAAGCAGCAACCAGAGCAATAGTATGGGGAAGATAAGGTGAAAGAAGCTTAAGAGTCTGACCCACATGGGAAAAACTGGAATCCCAGAGATACTCCATGTCGCCGATCAGGTGCCAACCGGAAAAGAAACGCCACACCGTGTCAATATTCCAGATCAAAGAGACCATGAGAGTAGATATCGCCTGACTCGAGATGAGAAGCGGGTTTGGGCGCCAGAAACTCACACACGTCACGCTACTCTGATCTGAGCGCTTCCGACGGATCTACTCGCGTTGCCTTTCGAGCCGTAAGGTAGCAGGCTAGCAGCGCCACCGTCGCTAGTAGCAACGAGGCGCCGGCAAACGTCGGCATGTGAGTGAGGCGCTCTCCTTCAATGCTCATAAACACTCCAAATAAAAATGATGTAAAGAGCAGCCCAGCCAAGACACCCGTTACTGTTAGCTTCGAAGCTTTCCCCACCAGGCCACGAAACATGCCAGAAGCATGCGAAACGCCCTGTTCGCGCCTGAACAGCGAATCGGAGTCAGTCCGGAGGGAGTAGATCTCTGAAGCGGCCAGTGCCAATGCAGCTCCGGCTAGAATTCCGAGCACCAGGAACATCAGGCGTTGTGGGCTTAAGTTGCCTGAAAAAGTCGATGGGTTGACGGTGATAAATTCGTAAACAATCCCAAAGAAGATTGGCAAAGTCATTGCAACAACCAAGCCCAAGACCATCCCTATCCCTATCAATTTCAGACCCTGACTCATAACCAGTCTGAGGACGTCGGTAGACCGGGCGCCCAGCGAAAGCCGAACGCCGATTTCGCGGGTGCGAAGGCCGGTGACATAAGTCATCAGACCGTAGATTCCGATGACAGCTAGAGCCATGGCTGCCCCGCTAAAAAAGGCGAAGAGTTGCCGAAGGAAACGTTCAGGAGCAATCCATCTGCTGAGGCGCTGCTCCAGGGTGCTGATTTGTGAGACCGGGAGATCCTTGTCCACAGTCCAAATTGCGTTGGAGACCTCCGAAGACAATTTCATCGGATCTGAGTTCGTGCGCACCAGGAGACTCACTGAGCGCAGGGCAGGGGTTGAGTTTTCGGGAGCCTGAGAATAGGGAACAAAAAAATTTGCTCCCGCCAGAGGAATCGAGTTTTCGACTACCCCCACGATCGAATACCATTGTCCCGGTGACTCTGCAATCTTCTGGTCTCTATAGTGAAACATTTTTGGTGTGAGATCCCAAAATTTCAAATCATTCGGCAAATAGACAATTTTGATTCTTTTGCCAATGGGCTCTTCGCGAGGGAAAAAGTATTGCGCCATACTGGAGGTGATCATCATTTCAGGAGGGCTTTCCCCCGAGGCCTCTTTCGCAAAGTAACGCCCGGTCTTCAACGGAATACGCAGTGTTGGCAGCAGAGAAGCGCTAACAGTTCTGCACCAAGTGGTCAGGGCCTTCGGAGGTACTGCCAAAGTGTCTCTCTCGCGAGCAACGCCAACAAAGTTGGAAAACGCAGGATGGGAGCTGTCATACCAGGGATCGCGATTGCCCATGCCGACCGACTGCACCTGGGGGAGAGACTCGATATTGTGAAGGATTTGCCGGTATACGGATGCTATCTGCTGTCTCTCGGGATATTGAGATTCCGGCAATCTGACTTCCAGGGTGAGCACATGGGCCGCATCCAGCCTGGGGCCTGATGCCTCCTCAGGCTCAAAGAATTTCTGAACCGCCAGGGCTGCCCACATCAGTATTGCCAATGCGACTGCAACTTCCACAACCACCAATAGACTGTGAATATTCTGGCGGGTAAACTTCGGACTCCAGTGCCATCCCCTCGGTTGAAGTGATTCTTGCGGGGCAGCCCTCGAACCTCGGAATGCCGGCGTCAAGCCGAAGACCATTCCGGTAAGCAAAGTGATGAGCAGAGTGAAACCGAGAACACGGCCATTAATGCCCACCCCTTTTAGGCCAAAAAAGATCTGGGGGGAATTGGAACTAACCGAAGAAAGGGCACTGGCCATCAAATGAGTAATCCCCCAAGCCAACAGAAGGCCCAGGGCGCCTCCCATCAGCGCCAACAGCATGCTTTCTGTGAACAATTGACGGATTAATCTTTGGCGGCTGGCGCCGAGCGTTGTACGGATGCTCATCTCCGTTTGCCGTGTGGCTGCCCGAGCCAGCAACAGTCCGGCGACATTGGCGCAGGCTAGCAATAGCATGAAGACAACGCAGACCTGCAGAATCATAAGAACCGGCCCGGCATTACGGAACAAATTTTCTCTCAAACTGCTCAAAGGCTGGACGTGCCAGCCTTTGTACAGGGTATCTTCCGAAATTTGCTGCCCCCTTGATTGGAAGATCCTTTTGATGTCCGCATTGGCCGTCTCCGGGCTGACACCCGGTCTGAGTCTTGCCATCACCTGGATTCGTGCTTCGGAGCGTTCCTGTTCGCTCAATGAGCCCAAGACGATCGGAGTCCACAGCGCTACGGCCTCATTGCCGGGATGATGGAAGTTCGGGGACACCACACCAACCACTTTTGTGCTTTCCCCATCCAAAGTCAGAGATTTTCCAATCAAGTTTGGGTCGGAATGGAAGCGGCGTTCCCAGAAGTCATGACTCACCAGGGCCACAGGCTTGACGCCTGGCTGGTCTTCTTCTGAAAGAAAGGCGCGCCCTAAGGCGGCCTTCACCCCGAGCAAGGGGAAAAAATTGGCTGATACCCGCGCACGGATCAAATATTCAGGTTTCCCCTCGCCGGTAAGATTGATTCCATCCCACGAGCATGGAGCCAGTTCCTCAAAGATCTGGTTCTGCTTTCCAAGCACCTCAAACTTTGCAGGAGAAACATTTCCAGCAAATTCCGAGAGAAAAACTAACCGATCCGCATCCTTGTATGGCGAAGGAAGCAAGGCGGCGCTGATGGCGCTAAAGACAGCGCTGTTGGCGCCGATCCCCAGGGCTAGCGTCAAAACCGCTGTAGCCGTAAACCCGGGGCTCTCGATCAGCATCCGGCTGCCGAACCCGACGTCCTGGGTCAGTATGTCCATGTGCTCAGTAGTGACGGTTAGAATCAGGTCGAAGAGTGTGTGAAGAGATAGATTGATCAACCCCCAGTTCCCTTGGCGAGTCACCTCCTCCCGGCAACGATCCCGGAAGACCTGCGCCATGCCCGGGCCATATTTCTCTCGAAATTGAACGGGATACGCGTTGAGCAGGGAACGATAGACACGGTCGAGCGAAGATAAGATCCTGTTCGAAGGGTTCACCGGATTTTCTCCTCCCAGCTTGTGTAGTGAAACGTGATCCGTGAAACGTGACGGGACATTCTTGCATCGTCCGGATCACGTCTTATGCATCACGTCTAACGTCTCTATTCCCCCTTTGAAGGGGGACAGCGGTCTCGAAGAGGCCGCGAGGGGGATGTCTCAGCGCAACGGTTCCAAAGGCTCCCCCACTCCTTCGGCGCTCGCTTTTCGTAATCGGGAGCGTCTCACGCCTCCCGTCTTCTCAACCCATTTCTGGAAACCCTGAGGATATTCTTGGTCTGTGCCTG
>JBGOVH010000147.1:0-6354 GCA_041478005.1 Terriglobia bacterium
ACGCTCCATGCAAATGCCCACCAGCACTTCAGGGCCAACACCGTGGCGGATTAGACAGCGTGCAAGCTGATTCGCTTTCCTGTTGAGTTCTATGTAGGTGAGTTGCTGATCCCCACACTCGACGGCCACCTTGTCAGATGTGAGCTTGACCTGCGCTTCAAAAAGCTGATGGATACAGCAGTCCTTTGAATACTCCGTCCTGTTGTTGTTCCATTCGGCCACAATTTGATGTCGTTCCGTGTCGGTCAATAAGGGCAAACTTGCAAGAGGCTCCTCTAGATTTGCCGCTACTCCCTCCAAGAGAGTCTGAAAATGCCAGCCCATCCGCGCAATTGTTGATTCGTCAAACAAATCTGTGTTGTACTCGAAGCAGGCTGTAAGACCTTCTGTTTTTTCAATCACGAGGAGAGTCAAATCCGTCTCGGCTCTCCCGTTCTCTATTTCTATCGAGCTTAGTTCTAGACCCGGCAACTCCAAAGTTTGTCTTGGGTCACTTTGGAGCTCAAACATCACCTGAAACAGTGGAGCGTGACTCAGACTTCGCTGCGGCTGCAACTCCTCGACCAGCATTTCAAAGGGCACGTCTTGATTTGCATAAGCTCCCTCTGTTACTTCTCTCACCCGTCTCAGTAACTCCCGAAAGCTGTGATTGCTCGACAGGTGGGTACGCAATGCCAGCAAGTTGATAAAGGGCCCGATGAGTTCTTCGGTCTGCCCCTGTCGGCGCCCCTCAACAGACGTACCTACCACAATGTCTTCTTCTCCTGTGTACCGCGAAAGCAAAACCTGAAAGGCCGTCAGAAGTGTAATGAACAAGGTTGTTCCTTCTCTCCGGCTAACCTCATTGAGAGATGCAGTCAAGCTCTTCGGAATCGGCTTCAGGTGTCGCGCGCCGTGATACATCTGAATTGGGGGTCGCGGTTTGTCAGTCGGTAGTTCCAGTAAGCCAGGAACACCCTGGAGTTGCTGCATCCAATATGCAAGTTGCTTTTGCAACGCCTCAGCCTGCAACCACCCTTCTTGCCAGACCACATAATCAGCATATTGAATGGGGAGTTCTGCCAGCGGAGAAGATCCTCCTACGGAGATGGCTTCATATAGCGTTGACAGTTCCTTGAGGAATACCTTCATAGATCGCAGGTCCGAAATAATGGGATGCATGGCAATCAGCAGAATGTGCTGCTCCTCAGTCAACTGCACCAAACCAACCCTCACAAGAGGACCACGAGTCAAGTCATACGGGCGTTGGATCTCCTCAGTTCCTAGGCGCAATACTTCTTCCTCATGCTCGCATCCCGGCCACGAGTCTATGACCCTCACTTTAGGGAACACCGACCCACCTTTGGCAATGATTTGAACGGGTTCTCCTTCGACAGTTGCAAAAGCAGTGCGTAAGGACCAGTGACGAGAAACAATGGCATCGACTGCTTGCTGCAGTGTCTCAACCTTGAGTATGCCATCCATTCGGAATGCCTGAAGGATGCCGGAGGAGGAACCGCTGGGCTCTAACTGATCAAGAAACCACGACCGCTGCTGCCTGAATGACAGTGGGAATGTCTCACGGCTAGCTGTTCTTGGAATGGCCTGTTCGACCGAGTCATGCAGGTTAGCCTGCCGGGGTCCTCGTTTCAGAGCCGCCTCATTGTCCGAAAGGGGATTGATGCCTGTTCCTATGGGATCATTCACTGGATTGCTCATTCTGATGAACTCGTCTTCCATTGAAATGGCCTAAATCGATATGAGTCTTCTTCCTCTTGTGTTCTGCTAGATGGATTTCAACTCGAGAAATGATGAGGATCATAAAACCGAACCCTGCCTCGGTCGTACCGCCGCTACCAGTGCAGCCGAAAAGAGGAAACAGAAAGAGAGAAATGTCACCACTTCCCGATGAGTAAAGTTATTGGACAAAAGATAACCCACGATCGTTGGGCCAAGAAAGGATCCGACACTGTTCACCATGTTGATGAAGCCCACCGAGGCAGCGGCGGCAGACTCGCCTAATATCAAACTGGGAATCACCCAAAAGGAAACTCCCCATGAAAAAGCAGCTGCTCCCGTGCAGCAAAGAAGTAGCAGCACGAGTGGAAATGGCAATCCAGGAATCGCGCTGAGGAGGAAAAAGCAAGCTGCCAGAACCAGCGGAACGATCGCGTGAAGCTTTCGCTTTCCCGTCCTGTCTGAAGAACGGCCGACGAGGGGGATGCTAACCATGGCCAATGCGAAGGGCAAGGCCGAGCAGATCGTTGAAAGGGTGACCGAAAGTCCCGAAGCATTTCGGATCGTGGCCGGCAACCAGAGCAGGTAGGCAAACATCGAGAGATTGGCGAAAGCGCAAGCCAGAGCCAGCAGCAGGACATTTCGTTGGCGAAGCCCCAGCCAAACCGTCAAGTGGCCGCCACTGCGCAATTCCTGCTTTTCTTCATCCAGTCTCGAAGAAATCCATTCCCGTTCATCAGGTTCCAGCCACCGAGCCTGCCGCGGATGGTTCGTCAACAAAAAGAGGATGATAACCCCGAACACGACGGCCGGAAATCCTTCCAGGATGAACACCCAGCGCCACCCTGGCAGACCAAACCCATGCAGTTGCAGAATAAGTGCGGAGATGGGGGCCCCCACCACCAGCGCTGCCGGGGCGGCCATGGTGAAACCAGCCATCGCACGCGCCCTGTCGTGCTTGGTAAACCAGTGAGAGAGGTAAACAACGACCCCCGGAAAAAAGCCGCCTTCGGCAATGCCTAGCAGACATCGGGTGAGATAGAACTGGTTCGCCGTATGAACGAATCCAACCCAGACAGTGCACAGCCCACAGGTGATCATGATCCGTGACATCCAGATCTTCGCACTCCAACGTTCGACAATGAGCGCCCCGGGAATTTCTAAGAGGATGTAGCCTGCATAGAAAATTCCGGCCCCCAGTCCGAAGACCGCCTCGGAAAAACCGAGGTCGGCAGACATCGGGATCTTGGCAAAAGCAACATTGGCCCGATCGAGATAAGCAATAATGTAAAGGATGAAAAGGAACGGGATGAGTCGACGGAAAATCCTGCGGCGGGCACGGTCCGCGACCGGCAGGATCGGAGAAAGAGTTGAAACCGCTGGCTTGGGCACAGGTTCCCGATTAACAGAAGGCACAGAAGTGTTGTCTAGTCACGACCTGATTCATCTCGTGTTGTGTCTTATACTTGTATTGACAATCTCTGTTCAGAGATTACCCCTCACCCGGGCTGCGGCCACCCTCTCCCCCCCAATGGGGGCAAGGGAGTAAAATCAATAGTTTCTACTCTCCCCTCGCCCCCATCTGGGGCAAGGGGCAAGGGGCAAGGGGGCGCGGCCTAATTGGCAAGCTATTTCAGAGACACAACGCTATTTAGGTCTCAACGCCTCAACCCAACGTCGAGCTTCTGCGGACAAATAATGGTCGTCACCCCCAACAAGTAGCAGCTGGTCTCCCTGGGCAGCGCATCGCCTGGCATGGTCCAAGCTATAACAAGCGGTCCCCATCGCCTTCTTGTGCTTGCGGCAGGCCTGACGAACCTTTTCGTGAGCTTCCAGATATCCGGAGTGTTCAAATCCCTTGAAAGCCCCCAGGGAGATAGAAAGATCCATCGGACCGATGCACACAGCGTCAATCCCCTCAACGCCCACGATCTCATCGATGTTTTCGACGCTCAGCTTAGACTCGATGATCGGTATGCAAATCAAGGCATCGTTCGCGTCGCTGAAATACTCGTCCGCATCGAATCCGTAGACGCTGGCACGGCGAGGCCCGTATCCCCGGATTCCTGCCGGAGGATAGCGGCAGGCTTCCACCAATTTCTGTGCTTCTTGGCCGGTATTGATGAACGGACAAAAAACGCCTGGCGAACCCAAGTCCAGAAATCGCCGAATCTCATCCGGATCAAAGCGTATCGGCCGGGCCAGGAGAACCGCATTAGTGGATGCGGCGGCCTGAAGCATCGCCCGTACTGTCACGGTTGTGTTGGCTGAATGTTCCGTATCCACCACCAGCCAATCATATCCTGCCCTTCCCAAGATTTCTGCTACCGCTGGATCAGAGAAAGCGATCTGAGCCCCGAGGCAGACTTCTCCGGCTTTTAATTTGGCCTTTAGCTTTCTTGCTTTCTCGAGCTCAATGATCACGTTTCTCACCCTTCCATCCAATCGGCCTTGAGGTTTCCAGACCTCTGCCAGAAGACAGAACCTCCAAGGGCGCCAAGCACGCCAAGAAAGGGATCCATGCCCTTACTTTGTTACGCCGATGTTTAAGGATAAATCGACTCGATACATTGGGTCAAGCCCGGCGGTAATTCGATCCAGATTACGGGCCGCACAGGCAGCGCGGCGCCATGAAGTTCCATCGGTGGACCCAGCGACGTGGGGAGTGGCAACAACGTTTGGCAGTTTCAAGAGGGGATCGTCCGGATCCATTGGCTCCCTGCCAAATACGTCGAGACCGGCGCCAGCCAGGCGGCCTTCGCTCAGGGCTTCGAAGAGCGCTTTTTCATCCACCAAGGCTCCTCTGGCAACATTGATCAGACAGGCCGCAGGCTTCATCAGTCTCAACCGGCGGTCATCGATCATGTGGCGGGTGTGCTCATTGAGGTGCAAGTGTAACGACACGAAATCACTCTCAGCTAGGACCTGGTCGAGATCCGCAGACTTCCCGGCGAACTCGAGGCCGAACTTTTGCTGTTCCTCCCGAGAAATGTCACGGATATCGATGGCTGAAATTCTCATCCCAAACGCTCTTGCCCTGCTTGCCAGCTCCCGAGCGCTGGCGCCGAAACCGATGAGACCCAAAGAGCGATTTTCTAACTCACGCCCAAATGGAACGTACAACACCCCGCGGCGGAGATTTTCCTGCGTCCGATGCCAATGACGTGAAAGCATCAGCATGAACATCAGCGCACACTCCGCCAGAGGCGCCCCGGAGAACTCGCCCGGGCAGTTCGCCACGGGAATTCCTTTTTTCTGCCAGTACTTCAAATCGAAATGATCAATCCCGGTACCGAGAATTTGCCAGAGCCTAACCGAACCGGCAACATCTGCCATGGCACGTGTTCCCATCGAGCCACCATGATCGAGAACCACATCGACTCCCTGAAACTGCGGGAGCAGCGGAAGGGTTTGATCATAGAGGAGTAGATCGTGTTGACCTCCGACGGCGTCAATGACGTCCTTTTGCCAAGGATTCCTGGACTTTGATGGAGGTGGAAGATACAACACTCTTAGACGTTTGCCCAATCCTTGTGTCCCTCTGGTTAGCACGGATGACTCTCTGAGAATCTTGCTATCCTTCCTGGCAGCCGTGACCGAACTAGAGAATTAGTCGCGAATCCCCTTCTCTTCGAGTGACTCGTTCCCTATCGAGGTACTCCAACAGTGGGATTGCGTACTTCCGCGAGATCCCGGTCAGATTTTTGAATTGGCCCACATCGATCTGATTCTTCTTCCTCTTGTACTCTACTAGGATGGATTTCAGCCGGTTAATGGTTTCAGTATGAAAAAAGAGGCTTTCGGAAATTTTAATGAGTTTCTTCTCTTTGGAAAGAAGAAGAACCAAACTCCTCGCCTGATCCCTTGGAAGTTTCAAGCTTGATAACACCTCTTCAAGAAATGGAACTTTCAAACCCGCTCTCAGAAAGGCCTCCTCAATTTGTTTCTTGGCAGCCAATTCGCTTTCGGTCAGGAAAACGCTCTGCCCTTGAATCCGAACCCTATCCTGATCGACCGCGATTCGATTTTCATTCGATAGCTGATCTAATGACAACTTAAAGACGTCAGGATGGGAGTTTTTGTAAACGTGTGAGAAAAGTTGTTCTTTCGACATTCCTGGGGAAAGCGGTTCACGTTTGTGAAAGTCTTCAAGAGTGTGAAGAGTTCGATCATTGAGAAACTTCAATGACTGGGCCTCTATGACCTGAAACGGCTCCCGGGGAAGTCTTGCAAATGCTTTTGTGTCAACCAGTGTCTTCATATGTTGACGAACCTCTTCCTTGCTCAGCAGAGATTGTGAGAGGATCTCAGACTCGCTCATTCCGTGGATCCCTTTTCTTCTGGCCAATAGGAGGAGGGTCTCGCGCCAGTCTTGAGTTTCCATGCTTTTTAGCAATTCAAGCCTTCCTGTTATCTGAGGCTTTGCACGGGGTGGATTGATGTCCAGAACTGTTCCCCCGCCGAGGGTGACCATAGGAGACAATCTTCGAAAAATAAACCTGTCGCCTAGCACCGCCAGAATCGGGCTTTCCAGAACAATCCGTGCAAAACCACTTTGTCCAGGTTCAATCTTCACCACTTCAATGGGCGAAACAGCCCCTATCAACTCGGAAGTTCCATGATGAAATCGGACGCGAG
>JBGOVH010000454.1:0-3461 GCA_041478005.1 Terriglobia bacterium
CATCGGGCGGCGACTCTTCGTGAGCTTTGACTTGACTGCCTCCAGCAACACCCTGGCACCGCTTTTCGACCTGCAATCATTTTCTAACCACGCCTATCAATTCAACGGTATTGCAAAGGCAGATCTCGGTGCCAGTTACCGTTTCCCGATTGCAGAGAATCGAAGTCTTCGTTTTCACGTCAAGCTGGAGAATCTTTTCAATCAGAATTATTACGAGAGCGGCTATCGCACTCCAGGGGCCACTGCTGTTGCAGGAATGCAGTTTGAGTTTTAATCGATATTCGGCAATTGTCATTCATCAATCATTTCTCCCCCGTGTTCCCCGTGGTTGTTTTTGAGGGCGTGTTGTGAAGAAATTCATCTTGGCTTGTCTTTCGTTGGTGCTGGGGCTGCTGATCTATCAGCAATTCTTCCAGACTCGGGCCGTTCACGCGCCAGCAAGTTCCGGCCAGCGCCTCATCTCCCTGTCACCCTCGCTGACGGAGATCCTGTTCGAGCTCGGCGTGGGAGATCATCTGGTGGGTGTCACCACCTATTGCGTCTATCCTCCTGAGGCTCAAAAAAAAGAGAAAGTGGGTGATTTTGTAAATCCCAACTTTGAGAAGATGCTCAATCTGAAGCCCGATCTAGTCTTTGCGGAGAGCTGGAGCTCAAGCAAAATCGTGAGCCGCTTGCGAGAATCAGGCTTGAACGTAGTTGAGGTGAATAGCCCCCGTTCCATTGAAGAAATTTACCAGGTCATTCTCCGGGTTGGCCAGGCAGTCCAAAGACAAGAGCGTGCCCGTGAAATTGAAGCCGACATGAAAAAGAGAATTGAAGCGATTCGAGCTCAGGCTCAAAAGTTTCCATCCAGGCCTGATATCTACATTGAAATCGATCTCCCCAGCTGGACGGTGGGCCGCAACAGTTACGTCACTGAAGCGGTTACTCTCTGCGGAGCCCGGAATATTTTTGAGGGTGTGGAAAAGCCTGCCTTGCAGGCTTCAAAGGAAGTCATCATCCAGCGCAATCCGGATGTTATTCTGACATTTGATACCTCTTCAAGCGACTTCTACCAGAGGCCCGGCTGGGGGCATATCAAAGCGGTCCGACAAGGCAAAATCATAGACGACGTCGGTCGCAACCTTCTTTCGCATGGAAACCATCGACTAGTGGTGGGAATGGAACAACTTCAATCACGGTTGCTGCAAATGCTGCAGAAATAGGACAGGCATCCCTGCTTGTCCCAAGACGGGTAGCCACGGTGAGCGATTCTTGCGAGCCGTGGGCTTTGTTGTTAGAACCGGAGATAAGGGGAGTCCTTTATTGCCAACCTCACCGATCAAGAGCTTGCTCTTCCTGTGCCTGGCCACAGTAACAGTCGCCATACTGGCGCTCTTTCTTGGCCCAGTTGGCCTGCCAGACCGCAACATCCTGCTGACAGTTCGCCTGCCACGCGTATTGCTGGGTCTATTGATTGGCTTCGGTCTGGCGGGCTCAGGGACCATCTTCCAAGGCGTTTTGCGAAATCCCCTGGCTGACCCTTTCATTTTAGGAACCTCCAGCGCTGCTACCGTCGGCGTCATGGCGGCCAATCTCTTGGGATGGCACAACTACTATGCTTTATATGCTATGGCTCTGGGATTTGCCCTGGCGTCAATTGCCTTTGTCTATCGCATTTCGAGGACGAACGGCAAAGCTCCCATTCAAACAATGGTCCTGGGAGGAGTGATCGTGAGCCTTTTTTTCAATGCTCTGGTATTCGTATTCTTCTCTATTTTTTACCGCGAATCTTTCACCATCCTTTTCTATTTGCTCGGAACTCTAACCAGCGGGGATGTCAAGCTGATGGGATTTTCTGGAGTGATTATCCTGATCAGTTTTGCCGTGGGATGGGCGCTTTCCCGAGAATTGAATGCGCTGACACAGGGTGAGGAAACCGCCTTTCATCTGGGGATTGAAGTGGAAAACGCCAAGAAGATGCTTTTTGTGTCCGCCTCCGCCATGGCGGCCGCATCTGTCGCAGTGGCCGGAATGATTGGCTTTGTAGGGCTGGTCGTTCCGCATATGATGCGTATGATCGTGGGGCCTGACCATCGCTACCTGATTCCGGCATCAGCTCTGGGAGGAGCTATGGTTTTGATTCTGACGGATTCCGCCGCCAGAATTCTGGTCCCTCCTTTGGAGATTCCCGTGGGAGCCCTTACCGCCTTGCTGGGTGCTCCTTATTTCTTGTACCTGCTTAAAAAGAGACAGAATGCAGGTGAGTTTTGATGTTAAGAATCGAAAACGTCAGTTTCTCTTACCTTACACGGCCTGTCTTGCGCGACATCAGTCTGGAAATCCCCCACCAGTCGATCATGGCATTGATTGGACCCAACGGCAGCGGCAAAACTACTCTTTTGCGGTTGATGAGCAAGGTGCTGTGTCCCAGTCACGGCCGCATTCTGCTGGAAGGTAGACCGCTGGGAGAACTCGGTGCCCGTGAGCTGGCAAAGGGAATGGCCGTGATCTCCTCGGAGCAGTACTTTGAATTTCCCTTCCCGGTCGCCGATGTGGTCGCCATGGGCCGATATCCTTATCTCAATCGATTGCGGGGCATGTCGCCTGAAGACTGGGATGTCGTTGATCGAGCTCTGAAGATGACACACGTCGATCATTTGCGTTCCCGTCCTATTTCTCAGCTCTCCAGCGGAGAGAAACAAAGAGTTCTAATTGCTCGAGCGATAGCTCAGCAACCTTCGATTCTTTTGTTGGATGAACCCAATGCCCACCTTGATATCAATCACCAAATTGCGATTTTCAATCTGTTGCGATCGTTAAATCGACAGCACGAGATGACCATCGTTGTCGTGCTCCACGACCTGACCTCCGCTGCTGCCTTTTGTCAGACCGTCACCTTGCTTCATGAAGGGAGACTCATCAAGACAGGATCCCCCGGGGAAGTGATCACCTCGGAACTGATCCACCAAACGTACGGCGCGGAAGTCTCAGTCTTTCCAAGCCCGCTGGGAGGATTTCCGCAAGTTGTGTATGGGCCAGAGATGTAAAAGGGCGAAAAGGGGAAAAGGAGAAAGGGGGAAACGGGGAAATGATCATGGAACGAGGAAAGATCGAAAGTTTTGAAGACCTCTTGGTTTGGCAAAAAGGTATTGCATCGAAGTATAATTCGATTCGTGCCTCTTTATTGGAGATAAGTAAGTACATATCGAACCAGATCAGATCCTTGAGGGTAGCTAATGAACGCTAGGAGCAGTTCCTCTGTTTTTCCTTTTCCCCTCTTCCCCATTTTCTCTTTCCCCCTTTCCCCTACTCCTCCTTTTCGCCCTTTCCCCTTTTTCCCTTTTCCCCCCATTTGAGGATGCCGGAATGACCCAAAGACTTTTCCTTCCCCGCCGCGACGGCCACACCCACACAGAATTTTCTTTGCACGGATCGCGCGAAGCCACCGAACGATTCATCCGACGGGCAATCGAGTTAAA
>JBGOVH010000268.1:0-4769 GCA_041478005.1 Terriglobia bacterium
ACTCGACAGCGCCGGCCGGCCCGTCGGCGAGTACCAGCTCAGATGGAGGCAAACTTCTTTAGCCAGGAAACCTCGACCGATTTTGGGTTGGGCGGCAATCATTTCAGCCAGATGCTGAATCAGTGCGGGCGTAAACGTGCGCCCGCAGACACGCACGGGAGTATCCATGCTTGGCAGTGTGTCAAATTGATCTTCCCGTGTTTACAAAAATCAAGATCCGTATAAGGTTCAGAGCAAGCTACCGCACTCCAAATTGTCCAAACTCCAGGCGGGCGCTCCGCGCACGCTTCATGAACGCGCGACGGAGCGCGCGTTCCACCCCGGGGAGCTAGTTTTGTCCCTGTCTGCAAAGACAATGAAAGTTCAATTGAAATTAGGAACTCTTCTCATCATTCTCGCCCTGGCCATCGGTCTGACCTGGACCGTGAGCAGGCAGATCCCCAGGCAAATTTCCTCGGCCCATTATTTTTCTGAAGGACCTACCGCAGCCGCTGGCGACAAGCCTTATGTCCCTGCCACAGAAGACGAAACCAATAGCATAGAAATTTACGAGCGAGTGAGCCCGGCCGTGGTGAATATCACCTCAACCACGGTTGACTTTGACTTCTTTTTTAACGCGATGCCCAAACAGGGATCGGGTTCAGGCGCAATCATTGACGCCCAGGGACATATCCTGACCAACTATCACGTCATCGAAAATGCTCGAATCCTGGAGGTCACACTTTCGGACAAGAGAAAGCTCAAAGCAAAAATGATCGGGGCTGATCCGAATAATGATCTGGCCGTGATTAAAATAGAGCCCGGGAAAAAGCCGCTCCAGTTTGTTCAGCTTGGAACTTCAAACAATCTTCTGGTTGGACAAAAGGTTCTGGCCATTGGGAATCCTTTTGGTCTCGAAGGGACACTGACCACCGGAGTGATCAGTTCTCTGCGGCGTTCAATCAAGGCAGAAAACGGAAAGTTGATCGATGACGTCATTCAGACCGATGCGGCTATTAACCCAGGGAATTCTGGGGGACCCCTTTTGAATTCGCATGGGGAAATGATTGGCATCAACTCGCAAATCTTCTCCACTAGTGGTGGAAACATCGGCATTGGATTTGCGATCCCTGTTAACACCGCAAAGTCGATCATCCCCGATCTGATCTCTGAGGGAAGGGTACGGCGAGCCTATGCCCGCCTTTCCGGTTATGAGATGACCCCCGAGTTAGCTGAAGCCCTCGATCTCTCCATAGATCATGGCATTCTGGTTGTGAGAACTCAGCCGGATGATTCTTTTGCCCAGGCGGGCATTCGGGGAGGCAAGCAGACTTACCTCGTTGGGAATTCCTTGATGATTCTGGGAGGAGACCTCATTTATGAAGCCGACGGTCAGCCCATCAACAGTATGGCAGACCTCGATCGAATGGTAGACAAGAAGAAGCCCGGAGAAGTTTTGAATCTGAAAATCTACCGTCAGAACCGCGAGTCGAGCTTGCGCGTCCCGCTAATTGAAAGATCGAGGCATGGGCTGGTCTTTTAAGGTAGGGCTCCCGGCGCGCGGCCGATCCGCATGCTTCTACTCTCCCCGTAACTAACCCATTATCAGCGGTCAGCTATCAGCTACAAGGCTGAGTGGATGAGACAGCTTTGTCGAACAAGGAAAGTGTGAAAAGATTTCGAGACCTCAAGGCATGGGAAAAGTCACACCAATTAACCCTCCAGCTCTATCAAGTCACTGCTTCGTTCCCAAAAAGCTGAAAGCTGACAGCTGATTGGTCGAGCTGACACCCAACAGGCCAAATTATTCGGATTTAGAAAATCCATGCGAGGAAAAATGACCAAAGGAATTATCAAGACAGATAAGGGCAGCATTCACATTGAATTTTTTGACAAGGATGCGCCCAAGACGGTAGACAATTTTGCAAAGCTGGGTGAATCGGGCTTCTACGATGGGCTTTCTTTCCACCGCGTCATCCCCAATTTCGTCATTCAAGGAGGTTGTCCCAGTGGGGATGGCACTGGGGGCCCCGGGTACACGATCAAGTGCGAGATCAACCCGAATAAACATCTGCCCGGCTCGCTGTCAATGGCTCATCGAGGCAAGGACACTGGGGGTAGCCAGTTCTTTATTTGTCATTCACCCCAGTCTCACTTGGATGGGAAGCACACCGTGTTCGGAAGAACCAATGACATGCAGGTTGTTAATGCTATCCAGGCGGGAGATAAGATGAATGAGGTTGTCATCCTGAAGGACGAAGGCTGAAAGGCAAGTACGTTGGACCATAGAAGCCACCCGCGCGCGCGGCACTTGTCAACAAAACCGTGTAAACCTGATTCTCTTCACTGAGCCGTATATCCACCATCAAGATTAAGCTGGGAACCCGTCATCCAGCTGCTCTCATCTGACGCCAGGTACACGGCGGCATGGGCCACTTCTTCTGGAGCGCCGCCACGGCCAATGGGATGCTGCAAATGGCGCTGCTTGAGCTGTTGTTCAGGGTTGGGCTTCTGGCGAATGACACTTAAGGACAGCTCCGTTTCTACAAATCCTGGATTAATGCAGTTGACACGAACGTTAAACGGGGCCAGGTCCAGAGCCATGGCTCTGGTCATGTTAACCACAGCGCCTTTGGAAGCGCAGTAGCCGACTCGCTCTCGGATGCCAACCAGTCCCGACATTGAGCCAATAAAAATAATTGAGCCGTGGTTCTGCAAAGCCAGGTGCTGACCTCCAAAGCGAGCAGGATAAAAACAACCGCAGACATTGATGGAGAGTATTTTCTCAAAGTCTTCAGGACGAGTGTCCAAAGCCGATCCTGGGGTCACCCAACCGGCAGCAGAGACAATGGTGGTCAGCCCACCCAGCCATTCGACTGCCTGCTGCATAGCCGGTTCTGCCCCGCCGGCGTCAGCCATGTCAGCGGCAGTTCCGGATATTTTCCCAAGTGATTCGAACTCCCGGCGCACTTCTTCAATTCTCTCTTTCCTTCTTCCACACACAAAAACACTGGCGCCTTCCTTCAAGTAAGCCTCAACGATAGCCTTTCCAATTCCAGAGGCCCCTCCCACTACCACTGCTTTTTTCCCTTCTAATCGTCGTGAGTTCATCGGCCCTTTCCTTGCGATGATATGGCAGGGGCAATTGTAAGGTTACAGGGCCGCCTGCGCTAAGAGAAAAATTGTGCTGGCGAGAGGGGTCACAATGTCCTGCTGAGCCACGCGTCAGCGGATAACAGGCCTGGATCGGGCATCCACAGCCATTCTGGCCTTTAGCTGTTCTTGTTAAGACAGCAAGAAGGTTCGGCTAAAGATCTCAACTGAAAAATTCGATAGCCTAACTGAGGACGATTTGACACAGCACTTTGCTTACTTCAGCAGCCTTTCCGCACATGGAGCGGCACAGCCGCCTGCCCTTGAGTTGCTTTGAAGCCCCCAAGTTCCTCGGCGCAAAACACACAATCGTATTTGCGAAACGCAGAGCTAAAGTCAGAGGATCCTATTTCTCAAATAAACAAAAATTCTTGCAAAGAAATGAGGCAGGTCATTCGTCAGTACAACGGGGAGAACAATATTGTGAAGGGGGCGTTCAGAGAATTGATTGAAAAGGTTGAGCCGCTGCTTTCAGGTTAGAAGTGGGTGAGAAGACGTCATTACCCAAGGAGTATGATGACAGAAGACAATCCAGACGTGTTTGATACGCTTAGATTCTCCAACTTGAAGTTCTCAATCCCAAACTTGATCCTATGGCTCACGGGCTGCTTTTTGGTGATTGGATTTGCTCTCTGGTCAGTTTGGTTGGCAACTGACAACGAAGCCTGGATACGGTATTTCTTCGACTACGCAAGTGCGCTGTTCTTCGTGGGGATGGGGGGTGCCGAGTTTTATTTGAGCCTGTTATGCTGCTTGCAGTTTTCCTCGGGCGAAGTCTTAAGGCGCGCTTGGCAGTTCATCGTCATGGGATCAGCTTGCCGGTTCGCTGGCCTGATTATCGCCCATCTCTATGGCATCCATTCCTACTTGAACCCTGACGTCTGGTTAAGGAATCTCGATTCGAAACAAACTCTCTCACTTCGACGTCTGGGCTTAGCCGTCAGTGGTCCTGTCTCCATGATCCTGCTGGCCGCGGGGCTCTTCCATGTCTTGAGAGTTTATCGGCGATTGGGGCTGGCGCCGAGGCTGAAAAAGGTCGATCACGTCCTTCTCGTCCTGGTGTTTTCCTTTACCTTATGCCAGGGTTTCGATGTGCTTCACAGCCTGTCGGGGATGCATGAATCCGCCACCATCTATCATGTCCTAAATTGGGTTACCGATCCTCTCCTCAGTCTTCTGCTGCTGGAAGCAGTTCTCATCAGGCGTTATGTGACCCACATGGGCCCGGGTCTGATTGCCAGATGCTGGGGGGCCTATACCAAAGCGATCTTTGCCACCTCCTTGGGGAGTATGAGCATGTGGGCGATTTCGCATGAAATTATTCCCTGGCCGTTGAACTCCGTCACTTGGTATATTTGGTTTGTAGTCAGTGCCGCCTTTGCTTTGGGGCCAGCCTACCAGGTAGAGGCATTCCGGAGAGCCCAAGAGCGAGCCAGTCCAAACCCGCAAACACTTTCCCTCTCATCCCCCAAGCCCACAATAGGAGTGTCGGCGACATAGAGGGTACCATTGGAGCTTTCCTTAGTGATGTTGCCCGCTCCGGTTCGAAACGCCAGGGCCTACCCGACACTCCGCTGGTCTGCCATCAAATTGGCAGTACTTCGGTTGCGGGGATCGAATTGGCATGGGTAGCCACG
>JBGOVH010000383.1:0-3969 GCA_041478005.1 Terriglobia bacterium
CTGCTGCACTCCTGTGCTTTTCATTCAGCTCTTCGATCCCCTTCCGGGCCAGCTGCAACAGCGGCTCGTCTTCCGGAAGCGTCTCTTTGTGTGCGTCACGAAAATCAGTCAGCAGGCCGAAGTGCAGATTCTCGTCCCGATTAGCGAGGAACCGGACTTCCAGTGCCTCGACCAGATCCTGGATGTTCTGAGCGCTGCCAAGCATCGTTGGGACCACAGCCAGGGCCTGCGATTCGGGAGGAATTCCTGCGGAGAAGTCCATTCGCGGCAGCGCATGCGGGGTCGCCAGCAACGTTACCAGCCAATTCACCAGCGCGACCGCCAGGTGACTGGCGCACAGAGCCGAAAGGATACCGAGCAGCGAGAGTCTCCAGCCATGCAACCCAGCGGCATGAGCCTTTGCCAGCAGGCTCCCGCTGAGGATTGCCGTGATCAGCAGAATCGTGCCGAGATACCCGAGCAAAGGAAATTGGAAGCGGATTCCCTGAACAGCTTCAGAGAGCGATACGTGCATCCCCGCCGTTCGTTCGAGCCCCGGTAATCCCTTGTCAATAAGGTAAAACCCAACATGGGCCGTGCGGTCGTCCCCGCCCTTCTTCGCCGCGCTCTCGCGCGCCAGTTCGATTGCCTGGCGCGCCACCTCGCCCTCGGAGTGTGAGCTGTTCTTCGCAATCCTCTCTACAACGTGACGGTAGCGGTCACGGGTAGCAAAATCCATCCGGCCGTAGACTCCGCCGGGATCCTCACGGAGCGTTTGCTCGACAATGCTCATCGTCTCGACGAACTCGCGCCAGTTCATCGTCCCCAGGAATCGGAGGCTGCCGATGCTGTTGCCGATGGAGACCTGATCGGCGGCCTGTTGTTGGTTCTCCGACTGAACCAACTGCTCAATCGTCAGGCCAGATTCCGAGAGCCGCTGCTCGATCCAGGTGAGCGGCAATGCCAAAGCGTGGCTCTTTCCTTGCAAGCGGCGCGCAAACTCCGCAACAAACGAACTCACCATAGGGGGGTTCGACCGCGCCATGTCCGCGATCACGAGAATGAGGCTCTTCGGGTCTTTCTCGGCGATCTCCGTCATCTGGTCTGCCCAGTGGCTGGCCCGGTTTCGGTCGATCCTGTCAGCCGCAGTTCGCGCGGCAACGCGCCGGAGGTTCTCGATCAACGCCAGACGCAGCATAATCGGGATTGCCCACAATTCTCCTAACTTCAGAGCGGTGACCGTCTGGTAAGCGGCTACGAAACTGCTGAGACTTTCCGGATCCACCCGTCCATCGCCGTGCGAGATGGTCTCCAGCGCGATGTCATACACCCGTGGAAGCCCAGCCGAAGGACCCTTCAGCAAGCGAGGCAGTTCCCGGCTGTAACCCTTCGGCAGATGCCTTCTGGCCGTGCGAATCTGTTCTTCGATCAAATAGAAATTATCGAGCAGCCATTCCCCGGCCGGTGTAATCCGGAGGTCTGCCTGAACCGCTTCCGACAACAGTTTGCGAACGCCAATGAGGACGCCTTCATTCTCACCAAGTCGAGTCAGCAATGGGTCTGTGACGCGTCTCAAGCTCAGTGAGTGTGAGCCTGCTAGGGTCTTGCCGTGCCGCTCCATTTGGTCGCTGCTGAACAGCTCCGAGCGCAGCGGAGGCTCGCTGCTGGCGTACTTTCGTGCCAAGCCGTTTCCGCGGAAGGTTGCCTTCAAATGGCGTAAGTTCCCGACAATGGGCTTGCTACTCACCTTCAAGTGCGAGGTCTCCTTTTTGGAAGCGAAGTCTCAATCGAACTCGAGCGCGTAGCCGGCCTAACTGAGACGGTGTTCAACCGATAACCCACCTTAAACATTGCAAAAAAAAGCCGCAGTACCGTCGATCCTCAAATGATGGTCCCGTCGGGAATAATAGCGCCTCTGGGAATGACTACAATGCTGTCCCGTACGTAGAAATTCTCTCCATCACAATCAGGGCGGGTTTCGGAATTGCCAATGAGGACGTTGTTTCCTATCCGCGCGTCCTTATCGATGATCGCATTGGCGATTGTGGCATGATTGCCGATTCCTAAATTGGGAATGTTATTCCGCGCGTTCTCCTGCATCTGATCAATTGTTTCATAAAAGTGTCCTCCCATAACGCAGGAATTGGCAATAGTGGTGTCATGACCAATGCGGCTGCGGATGCCGATAACCGAGTGTTTTATGTCCGAGCCATTGAGGAAGCTGCCTTCCGAAATGACACTTTGGTGCAATTCACAGCCATGCATTCTTGAACCCGGCAAGAAACGGGCTCGAGTGTAAATGGGACGCGACTCGTCATAGAAATTGAATTTGGGCAGCGTGGCAGTCAGATCCAGGTTGGCCTCGTAAAACGAGCGAATCGTTCCGACGTCCGCCCAGTAGTGAAGAAAGGGATAACTCATCGCGTGGTACTTGCCAATGGAGTCCGGAATAATGTGCTTCCCGAAATCGTGCCGGCTGGTCGCGCCCAGGATGTCGATCAACCGCTTCTTACTGAAAACATAAATACCCATGGAAGCCAGGTAGGCTCTGCCTTTGGGAAATTTGTCACAGGCAAACTTCCCGGTTAATTGGCTTTCCAAATGTTCTAACTGATCCGGAACCGGCTTTTCCTGGAAAAGAACAATCTCGTTGCGTTCATTCACCTTCATGATTCCGAAATCTGAAGCTTGCTCGGCTGGGATCGGAATGGTGGAAACCGTGATGTCCGCCTTGTTTTCTACGTGAAAGCCTAGAAGTTCTCGATAATCCATCTGATAAAGCTGATCCCCAGACAGAATCAAAATATGAGCCACATCAATATCCTCAAAATGCTGGATGCTTTGTCGCACAGAATCTGCCGACCCTTCGGACCAGTTCGGATTCTCCAGGGTTTGTTCGGTGGCCAGGATGTTGACAAATCCTTGGGAGAAGTTGTCAAAACGGTAAGTTCGAGCGATATGCTGGTTGAGTGAAGCAGAGCTGAATTGCGTTAAGACAAAGACCTTGCGAATGTCAGAATTGATACAGTTACTGAGAGGAATATCGACAAGGCGATATTTCCCTGCGAAGGGTACGGCAGGTTTCGAACGATGTTTGGTTAAGGGAAACAAACGCTCCCCTATGCCGCCACCTAAGACTATGGCTAGCACCCCGGTGGAAGAAGGACTCATAAGAAGGGTGCCTCACTGTCAAAGACGTTCCATCTTTTTGTGCCTTTGGGCTGATGAATAGGTAAGGCTCCTGAACAGGCTGAAAAATGCGCTCAGATGAGAATCGACCTGAGATCAAATTCAGGCTGGCTTAAGGTGGGGGCAGAATAACTTTCTAAGGAATAGGGCTCTTGTTGAGATGCTTTTGCTACTGTGCGAGCTCCCAACACGACGAGCGCACAAAGCTAGGCTAGGCGTCCAGAAAGACAATCTCAACAATTTTCTTCCACGGAATGTACTGCCTGTACTTCATAACAGTTGGGTGTCTATTCACGATGAGGAAGTCTGCACTTGAGGTGTCCAAGGTATCGCTCCTTCCCCCCACGGCCGGTTGCATTTTGGGTGGCTGGTGGGGAGGGACGATCAAATTTCGCGCACCGAAGTGAATCTCGACCGATCTATTCTTTTTGTCGTTCAACATATAGGTAGATTCACTTCCATCAACCTTAAGCCGCACCATGTTTTTCTTAATTATTCGTTCCCAAATCGTCTTTTCCCGCTCGCCACTTCTGTCGCTCATGATGTCATCTCCTTCTGCTATTCCCAAGCGAACGGCCGATTCCGCTTTTCGTCATTTCGTGCCCCTTTATTGATTCTTCGGGGAAACCATAGTCATCCCGGGGTCAGATCCAGATAGAACCACACGGGGCGCCTGCAGGGAGGGTCGTGCCTTGCTGGCAAACTCTCCCTTAGTCTCTTTTGCTCGCTGTTCGAGGTTTTCGCCCGGCTTAACGATGATAGTCGCATATCCGTTCTCAACCTTAATGTTGTCCATCTTCC
>JBGOVH010000286.1:0-4666 GCA_041478005.1 Terriglobia bacterium
AAGGATCATTTTCGTCGTGCCGCAGATATGGCGCGACTTCCATTCATTTATCTCAGCGCTGGTGTCAGTGATGATGTCTTCCGGGAAAGCCTGGAGCTGGCCATCGAGTCTGGCACCAATTTTGCCGGTGTCCTTTGTGGGCGAGCTACGTGGAAAGACGGCATTCCTGTCTATGCCAAGCAAGGCTTAAAGGCATTCGAAGATTGGCTCCAGGACCGAGGCGTACGAAACATCAAGGCATTAAATGAAGTCTTGAAGGGCGCCAATCCGTGGTATGCCAAGTATGGCGGCCTAGACAAGATTCAAAAAGTTGACAAAGCGGGGAATCCAATAGGATAAGTCAAGGTCCAAAGTCCAAGGTCCGAAGTCCAAAGTCTAAGGTCCAAAGTCCAAGGTGCAAGGTCAACACTTTCGGCCTTCGACTTCAGACCTTAGACCTTGGACCGTGGACTAGATCTTGATGGTTCAGCATCTGCATGAATAAAACCAGTCCCCCCAAACCAGCTCGTCCCCGACAAAAAAAAACAATAAAGAAAAAGGCCCATTGGTGGGAATGGCCCTGGTTCACATCGACCTGGTCCAGGATACTCCTGGCGTTCGGTGTCTTCACGGCTGCCATCGCGGGTGTTCTCCTCATCGATGCTTATTACACCTTTTCCCGGATGATTGACCGAAAGCTTTCGGGCGAAGTGTTTCAGAACACGGCTAAGGTTTATGCCGCGCCCCTGTTGGTTTTTCCAGGGCAGAAGATAGGTCCCTCTGAGATTGCGGACTATTTGCACAAGGCCGGCTACTCGGAAAGGGGCAAAGGTCCAGGGCGTATCGGCGAATACAGCCATTCCAAAACGAGCCTGGAGGTTGTCCCCCATGAAGACTCTTATTACGGATCTTCTGATGGGCGGGTACAAATTGATTTCGACAAGAAAACGATCACACGCATCGTTTCCATTTCTTCTAAAGCCAACCTGAACTCATATGAGCTGGAACCACGTCTTATCACGAACCTATTCGACAAAACACGCGAGAAACGCCGGCTCATCGAGTACGAAGACATCCCCAAAGCATTGCGGGACGCCGTCCTTTCCATAGAAGATCGTCGTTTCTTCGAGCATTCCGGGTTTGACGTAATCGGCATGACACGCGCAGCTCTGGTAGATCTTTTCCGCTGGAAACGTGCCCAAGGCGCCAGCACCCTTACCCAGCAGGTGGTCAGGAACTTTTGGCTGACTCCGGAAAGAAAGATCATCCGCAAGGCCAAAGAGATTTATATGTCTGTCATTCTGGAGACCCGCCTTACCAAGAAACAAATCTTCACTCTTTATGCCAACGATGCCTATCTCGGCCAGCGTGGATCCTTCAGCATTAACGGCTTTGGTGAAGCATCCACTGCTTATTTCAACAAGGACATCAAGAATCTGACCATCCCAGAAGCGGCATTTATTGCCGGAATCATTCAAAGTCCTAATCGCTACAACCCCACACGCAACTCCGAGAGAGCGTTGCAGCGCAGAAACGTCGTGCTGCAAGCCATGCTTGAGACGGGGAGTATTACGAAGGAGCAGTTTCAACAGGCATCCAGGACTCCTTTGAATATCGGTCCTATCAGCGTTGACGCCAGCGATGCTCCTTACTTCGTTGACCTGGTGAAGGACCGAATGCTGGAGAAGTATTCTGAAAAGGAACTTCTCAGCCAGCAGTATAAGATTTTTACGACACTTGATTTGGAATTGCAAAAGATCGCCTACCAGGCGGTCCGGGAAGGAACGGAAAGCGTTGACAATATCCTGGCCAAGCGGCGGCAAAGAAAGATCAAGCTCAAGAAAGGAGAGTCGCCTCCCCCGATTGTGATCGACCCGAAAGATCGCGTTCAGTCCTGTCTGATTGCATTAGATCCACACACGGGTGAGATCCGCGCGCTGGTGGGCGGCCGCGACTACGGGGCCAGCCAGCTGAACCGAATCACTTACGCCAAACGGCAGCCTGGTTCTATTTTCAAAACCTTTGTGTTTGCCACCGCCTTGAACTCAGCCGTGGAACAGTCTGATCCCGTTCTCACAGCCTCCACTATCGTGGATGACTCTCCCACTGTTTTTGAGTTCGACGATAAGACTTACGAGCCCAATAATTATGGCGAGAAATTTTACGGCCCTGTCACTTTGCGAAGAACGCTGACCAAATCATTGAATGTGGCAACAGTCAAAATTGCCGAGATGACTGGGCTTCCCAAGATCGTCAATCTTGCTAAGGAAGCGGGAATGAATGAAAAGCTGATGGCCACTCCGGCCCTGGCTTTAGGCGCCTATGAAGTGACGCCACTAGAAATGGCAGGCGCCTTCACCATATTTGCCAACGGAGGAATTCGAGCCGAGCCACTCTTCATTAGCAGCGTTAAAGACTCTCGAGGTAATGCGATCGAAAAGTCAGAGCAAAAGTTCAAACCAGTACTGGATCCCAAGATTGCTTACTTGATGACAAACCTCATGGAAGGAGTGATCAACCGGGGAACCGGCGCCAGGGCTCGCGGCATGGGATTCACTCCACCGGCCGCAGGCAAAACTGGCACCTCTCATGATGGCTGGTTTGCCGGTTACACTAGCGGCTTGCTCTGCATTGTTTGGGTGGGTTTTGACGACAACCGGGAATTGAACCTGGATGGAGCCAGCTCTGCCTTGCCCATCTGGACTGATTTTATGAAGAAGGCCACAACCCTGCAATCCTGGTTGGCCAATTCTCCATTCCTGCCTCCGGAAGAAGGAATCAGCACCGTGCAGATCGACGAAGAGACTGGCTTGCTGGCTTCCCCCGAATGTCAAAAGGTCATCCAAGAGAACTACATTACGGGCACGGAACCCAAGCAAAGTTGCAGTGCGGCCGCTCATGAGTGGCTACAAAATCTTCGGCAAGCGCCGTCAGAAACCAACACTGAGCCAAACGCCGAGCCGAAGACCGATAGTGAACCCAAGAAATACACGCCTCTGGTCCCCCCCACCAAAGAACCCAATATCTTTAAGAGGATCTTTTCCAAAATCTTTTAGACAGATGATTAAGGTTGCGTCCGGATGTGTTATTTGGTACATTCTCACGCGCTTAAATGGCCTTCTATCAAGGGCCAGCATACTATTTTGGAGATTTATTTAATGGCCAATCACGCATCGGCAGTAAAGAGAGACCGCCAAAATCAAAAAAGGCGAGCCATCAATCGCAGCCATGCCCAGCGGCTGCGCAGTCAATTGAAAAGAATAAGACAAGCCGTCACTACCAATGACATTGAAAAAATGAATGCTCTCCTGTCGCCCACTTTGTCGCTCATCGACAAATCCATCCAGAAAGGCTTACTTCACAAGAATGCTGCATCTCGCTACAAGTCTCGATTGATGCACAAGATTAATGCCGTAAGAGCATCGCAGCCGGCTGCTTGAATTCTAGATTTTGATGCAAGATCCTAGATGCTGGGAGCTTTCTATGAAAATGAATTCTTCTTGGGTGAATTCCCCCTCACCCCGACCCTATCCCCCGATGGGGGGAGAGGGAGAGAAATTGTTGGGACCGTGACCCCGGGTTCCGCTTCGCTTTACCCGGGGCTACAAATATATGTCCCTTCCAGGGGCAAGCTATTTTCATCCGCCGTGCCGGGCGGCACTCCTGAAAATGACGGGTCCAGCTCGTAGGGAGTGCTCGCCGCAGCGTTCCCCCAATCGGATTCCACCACGCCACCGGGAAACGGAACGGCGTCGGTTCCCTGCGACAACATTATCATCTCTCGTGACGCCGTCGCAGGCGGCATGGTGGCCTCCTCGCAAACGTCAAGCATCCAGTAAATTTCATTCCCCCTTTCTCATCTTAAAGCCTACTACCTGAAAGTCTCGATCAGTTGCGGAATCAGTCTCTATCGCAGCGGGGATTCCCCCGAGACCGTATTGAGGAGGGAGCTCTCTACGCGGCCAAGAAAGCAGGAAAGAATAAAGTTGTCACAGAATCAGAATTGGATGCAAAGACTTCGCCTGTCAAGACGCATTAGCTCCTTGCCCTGTAAGATAGCCCCAGGGACGAAAACCATTCTTATCGCAGATGTAAACTCGATTCCGACCTGCCCCCTTGGCTTGATAGAGGGCCTTGTCCGCGTCAAGAATCAAAGCAGAAATATCGTGATGACGCAGGTTGCATACGGTTACCCCAAAACTGGCTGTGATGCTAAAACGAGCGCCAGACTCCATCTGAAAAACTTCTGATTCAATCTTTTGGCGGATTCGTTCACAACACAACGCGGCATCATCCAAATCCGTGCTTGTAAAAACCAGATAGAATTCTTCTCCACCATAGCGGCTGATGAAATCGGTTTGACGCATGGCGGCTTTCATCAACTCGGCAGCTGTCTTGAGCACTAGGTCTCCCGTGGCATGACCGTAGGTGTCATTAACACCCTTGAAGTAATCAAGATCGCAAAAACCCACTGTCAATGGCGAGCCATAACGACGACTTCTAATAAATTCTTCCTGCAGCCTCTCTTCCAATCGGTAACGGGTCCATAAGCCCGTAAGCTGGTCGTGGGACGAAAGATCCGAAATCCTCCGGGTAGCTTCCTCGATTTCTTTAAGCATGCGAGCGCGTTCCAGGGAGTTCCAAACGCTGCGCAGCAAAATGGAACGATTAATTTCATGCTTGGGCA
>JBGOVH010000458.1:0-3441 GCA_041478005.1 Terriglobia bacterium
GATCGTCTCCAGCAGGTTGCTGAAAAATACAGGCCTTTTGACATTTCCGCTGTACACAGCGTCGATAATTCTGTCGTACCCTCACCCCGCCTTGGGCCAACCTCTCCCAATGGGAGAGGAAGCTATGAAAAATTAGCTGTAGGGGCGGTCTATGGCCGCCGAAGTCGTTTCATCGCATTATCCTCTCGCGGCGCTCACAGAGCGTGGCTACAATGCCTTCACCGCTTCGGGGGCTGGGGGTGATTGGACAGTCAAAGAACGACGACACTCATGAGACGCTACTTATGTCGCCACGTATGGCCGCATTCTTCTGACCCACTCTCAGTTCCTACGGGCCTTCCGGATCGGGTCGGTGTCATGACAGCAACATGAACCTATTAACGCGAATCATTGCCTCCATTCGATATCCGGAGTCAGCATTTGGAAAAAACCTTCAACGAATTATCCCAATCATTCTCCTCATTATCATTGTCGTTTTAGGGCTTTCATGTTTTGCAATTTATCGAACTGTTTTGCCAGAAAAACTGGTTGAGACCATCGATCCCAGTAGTTTCCTGCTGCGGGATTACCAGTCCCTACCCTTTCGAACCCGCGACAACAAATCTTTTGAAGGCTGGTTCATTCCCTCTGTTCGTGGAGCCCCAGTGGTCTTTCTTTGTCACGGGTATAAGTCCAACCGCTCCGAACTATTGACCCTCGCTTCAACTTTTCAAGAAAACGGGTACAACCTTTTCCTGTTCGACTTCAGAGGGCATGGTGCCAACCCTTCATCCTTCAGCACCCTGGGCTTGAGGGAAAGCGATGACCTGCTCTCTGCGATCAAGACGATTATGGAAAGGGGGGATGTGGACCATGAGCGAGCAGGAGTCTGGGGAGTGGGCCTTGGCGCTTATGTTGCACTGTCGGTCGCCCAAGGGACGGAAAAGGTAAAAATCCTAGTGGTGGACTCTCCCTTCGATAGTCCTGGTCACTTTCTCGAAATGCAGACAGCGTCAGCCCTGGGCTTAGATAACTTCGCGTTCAAAAAGCTGGCTCGTTTCGGTTTCCTTTTAATTAACCTGCCCCAAACGCCAGACGATAGTGCTCTGATGAAGTCCATGTCTCGGCTCCAGGGGCGACCCAAGCTATTCATCACGAACGAAGAGACTCCACTCCTGGAGACCCAGGCTTTGGGTCTGTTTAATCAAGCCCCCGAACCGAAGGAACTTCTCCGTCTGAAGCACTCCAAAACAAGCATCTTGTATGACGTGGAACGGAAGATCTACGAAAACACGGTCGTTGACTTCTTCAAGAAAAATCTGCCAGTCCGTGAAAGAAGCTAATTTTATTCGGATCACACTCGATGCCTGCGGACTGAACCACGTCACAGTTTTTCCACAGCGTCCCCTCGCCTTTTCTCCACTCACCACGAACTCATCCAACGAGTCAAAGGAGTCAGCAGGCTCTAGGAGAGCCTCTCTCTTGACCCCGAAGAAACCTCTTGCCAGAACAGAACCAAATAGGCGATAAGGAAAAGACAGGAAAAGCTCAACAGAAGACAGGTTACGAGTGAGAGAACAACCTGATAAAACTCAAGCAACGTTTCCACGTCCAACCAACCTGAGCTCATGACGCTTCACCCTGTAATGAACTGATGAGGCCTCAAAAGCCTCAACCAGCCAGAAAGTCAACCAAGGAGAAATAGAATGTCGGTATTGTAGTGAAGTTTGTTATGAATTCAAAGAATTATTTCATTCCCGTCAAACCCAGCGCCTCGCCATCCTGAACCTGCCATAGCTCAGGTTTAATTCCCGGAGACCCTTCATGGCCGCTAGCTTCGCCATCCCGGGGTCACCGACGTCAACACCCCGCAAATCGAGCGACACCAGGTTCGGACGCTTGACCAAATGCGTCGCTGACGTCGGAGTTGCACAGGGCCAGCCGCTCCAGCCCGCTCATCTTGGCGATGTGAACCAAAGCCTCGTCAGTAACAGAGGTCGTCGTCAAGTCCAGTTCCTGTAGGGCAGTCAACCGTTCCAGATGCGAAAAACCTGGGCCAACGGTCCTTACACCGGCCAGCATCAAGCGGTGGAGACGCTTGAGTGTCGCCAGATTCTTTAGTCCGCGATCTGACACCGACGTGAAACTCAGATTGAGATCGCAGGTCAAGCCTCTTGAGATGGCGCAGTTGCTTCAATTTGGTCAGGCCGGCGTGGAACTTCTCCAGCTTTTTCATGCCGGCGTAGTATTGGAATGATTCGTCGGCGAACGGAGCCTTCTATTCCATGAGTAAACGACACCGCAAGCACTGCATCCCAACAACAGTCGTCGAGCCCTTTTCCAAGACCGCGTGGAAGTGGTCGAGTCAAAAATCCAATCTTGCGAACTTCCGCCAATGGTAGCCACGATGAGCGCTTTTGGCGAGCCGTGGGCATTTGCTCGGCTGGCAACCCACGCCTCGCAAAAGGTGCTCAGCGTGGCTACCCCGCAAGAATTTAGAAGACTCACTGCTGCTTTCCGCCAATGCCGTGGCCCTCTTGTCAAAAGCAGTCGCCTTGGCATTTGCTCGCTGAAGCGTATCTCATTCCGCTGCAGACGGTACTCGATGCAATCTCGCAAAACAGCAGAAGCTCGGAGCGCCCTAAGAAAGAACGGAGGATGGGGAAGAACTTACACGAGGATCTCGGTGAGATGGCGGCTCGCCGTTGGGAACTTACCCAGCTCATGTTCTTCTGGATTGCGCCGCCGAAGGATTCCTGCGAAGCACCAATCTGCAAGAGCGGAAGCAGGAATCAGCATCCATCCTGCGCGCCAATATTTGATCCAGGGACTGGCCTCCCGGACCACGCCCGGTGTAGCGAGTGCAGGTCATGAGTGCCTCATTGAGCCGGAATGACCGTCGCCGACTGAACCGCCCACAGCAGCGTTGTCGAGCCAACTGAGAACCAGCACGTCATCCCGCAGTCGCGCCAAGGGTGTCAAGCAGGATGTGATGTCAAATCGGCTCCCGTCCGGCTCGGAATCCAATGTTTCCTCGTGAAGTGATGAGCTGAGTTGGCTTGGACAACCTTCTCAAACGGTCGCAAACATATCACAGTTATCACCGGCTAAACAAAGGATAGCTGCCGGAAACAGCCGGTGTCACCTCTCCATTTGGCATTTTCGGTTACGTATCTCAGGGTGAACTCAACAGCCAATTTCTCCAGCGGCTTCGCCGCCCGATGTGCGGAAAGGCTGAGCCTTTCCGCATGCAATTCCGACGTTAGTCTCTTTCCCTGGGGTAGGCCAAACGCCCCGCATGGCGCGGCGTTTGGCCTACCCCAGGGAAGCGGAAGAGAGGGTGGACGTTTCACGGAAGGGCCAAGCCCTTCCGCACATCGTGTGGCGGAGCCGCGGCGGAACCCAATTTCTTCACCCCTTCCCTTGAGGAGAGGGTGTCGGAGGCGGGGTGAGGGAGATACC
>JBGOVH010000575.1:0-2756 GCA_041478005.1 Terriglobia bacterium
CAAACAAGAGGATTTTGAGATTTACGAGAATGGCAAATTGCAGCAGATTGCCCTGTTTGGCAAGGAAGCCGATCAGCCTCTGCAACTCTGCTTGCTTTTTGACAGTTCTGCGAGCATTGCCACCGAACTGAAGACTCAGCAAGAGGCTGCCATTGAGTTTCTCACTTCAATTCTTCGCCCAGTGGACCGTGCGTCTATCTTGCAGGTCTCGGACGAAGTCAGCGAGTTGGTGCGCGCTTCGCATCATCTAGAGAAACTTAGCATCGCCATTCGTTCGATCAAGCCCGGTGGTGGGACCTCGCTTTACGATGCCGTTTACCTGGCTTCTGAAATCCTTTCGCAGTCTCGCGGCCGAAAAGTCGTGGTGGTGACTTCGGATGGAACGGATACTACCAGTCACGTCCAATTGAAGGATTGCCTCAGAAAGACGCAAAATTCTGAGGCGGTAGTATACGCTTTGGTCGTTCAGCCCATTAAAAGCGAGCCGGGCCGCAACCTGGGAGGAGAACACGCCATGATCTATTTGGCGGAGAAAACCGGGGGACGTTTTTTCAAAGTGAATTCGGCTGAATCCGTAAGGTCATCTTTTACCAAAATCAGCGATGAACTGCGCACCCAATACTACCTGGGATACTACCCACAAAATAAGGGAGTCGCAGAGGAATTCCACAGGATCGAAGTAAGGGTCACAAATCCTGCTTATTTTGTTAGAGCGCGGGAAGGGTATTTCCCGTCACTCAAGTAAAAGTTCGCGCTTCTCTCTGTTGCCAAATTGAGGCTGATCCCGTCTCCCAATTTCAGAGTAAGGTTTTCTAGATTTGCCACCTCAAGGGCAGCGGAGCATTTTTGAATGCCTGGATGTTGGGAGACCACTCCTATCCCAAACATTATCTTCAGATTGTTTTTGTCAAATCGAAGCTCTGCGGGTATAGTACCGGTGTAGTCCGTACCGCTCCGCGGCGCTAACCCTCATCGTTCTCGTCGACCCATTTTTTCCTCTACAAGAGGTGGGAAAGGTCTGCTGAGTCCATCAATAGGTCGGAGGTCTTTTTGTTATCGAGAATTCGAACGGGCAAAGTTTCTGTGGTCCACCCACCACACCAGGTGACTGCAGAGGTCAGCCGGGCTTATCTCAACCGCTGGTTGAGAGAAAAGGGGAAAGACGACAGACTGATTGAAAAACTAAATTCCATCCTCGACAAAACGCAGATCAAAACCCGTTATATCTTGCTCTCACCTGAGGAAGTCCTCCAGCCCCGGGATTTTCACACCACGAATTCCCAATATGTGAAAGCTTCCATCGAGCTGGGGACCCGGGCGGTGCGAGAGACTCTCGAGTTGAACCAAGTCCACCCAGCTGATGTAGACATGTTCATTAGCGTCTCCTGCACCGGATTTACAATTCCTGGCGTCGATGCCTACATCATGAACACGCTGGGCATTAATGCCTCCAGGTTAATTCTGACGGAGCATGGATGCGCGGGCGGCGCGGTCGGACTGATGAGGGCTTGGGAATATTGCAGAGCTTATCCGGACCGCACGGTGCTTTTGCTGGCGCATGAGTTCTGTTCCCAGACGTTTCTACTCAATGATTTGAGCATGACGAATATTGTCTCTTCCACCCTCTTCGGAGATGGTGTTGCGGCAACGGTGATTTCGGGGAAACTGAACTCTTCTGAATGCCTGCCTGCGATGCAAAAGTGCGCTACTCGATTTTTTCCTGGTACCCTCGACTACATGGGTTTTGAACTCCGTAACGAAGGGCTGCGAATTATTCTTTCTCCCGAAATCCCCCCGTTTATCAGAAACAATATTCGGCCGATCCTCGATGGGTTTCTTGATGAGTGCCAGGTCAGCTCAGAATGTCTGCATCATTTTGTCCTGCATCCCGGCAGCATCCGAATTGTTGAGATCATAGGGAAGCAGCTGGGACTCTCCCGCGAAAAGATAGAGCCAACCCTCAAAGTACTTTTCAACAAGGGCAATATGAGTAGTGTGACAGTGCTGGCGGTTCTGAACGAAATCCAGGAGAACTATTCACCCAAGAGCGGCGATCTGGGCCTGGTGGCAGCTTTCGGGCCAGGATTTGTGGCTGAAACAGCTCTCTTACAATGGCTGGATGGGGCGCCGGATTGAAATCTAGAACCCAATGAACCACCGGGAATACTGGGAAGGAAGCTGCTGTTGGCAATCCCAATGATTCGGAACTTCATCCCCTCGGCCCCCTCGTCGTGAATCATTTACCTTCCATCCCTTCGTCGTTTCGAAGATTAAATCTCAACGATCCTTCCATGTATGCTCCCTTCCTCGATTTCCAGCAACCCCACCGTTCGAGGCAAGGAGAATCTTTTGGGGCCAGCACTGCCTGGATTGAAGTATAAGATTCCTCCCACTCTTTCTAGCAAGGGCTTATGGCTGTGTCCGTAAATGACCACTTGGGGTTGAATCACACGAATTCTTTCCGTCTGACCCAAATTCAAGCGATGCGGGCTACCCAGGATATGGGTCATGAAAATACGAACCCCAAAGAGCAAAACATTCTTCTCTGGCTCTAGGCCCGGTGGGAGATTTCCTTCGTCCACGTTACCGGATACCGCAATTACCGGAGCAAGGTTCTCGAGCTGACCAAGAACTTTGAAATCTCCGACATCTCCGGCATGAAGGATATACTGAACATCCTCAAACAGGAGCGGGATTCTCGGGTCGAAAAGTCCATGGGTGTCGGAAATCACTCCAACGATTTGATGACTCATTGC
>JBGOVH010000545.1:0-2934 GCA_041478005.1 Terriglobia bacterium
ACCACACCGAAGAACGTAGTGGAAAAAGTGGAGGCTAAAGTTCTGGTGCTTGCATGCAATTCAATTGAAACACCTCGCCAACTGCTTCTGAACAAAACCAGAGAGTTCCCCAATGGACTGGCCAACGGCAGCGGCCAGGTGGGTCGAAATCTGACCAGCCACTTCGGGGTTGATGTCATTGCCTACTTTCACGAACTGCGCAATCGAAACGCATCCAAAGACAACGGGACCGATTACTTCCACAGCCTATTGACTGGCCTCTATTGGGACCAGCCCAGCAAGAATTTTTCAGGGACATACCAGGTTCAGTGTGGTTCGGGGCTTCGACCAAACCTGGTGGTTAAAGATGTGCCGGGTTTCGGTTCCAGCCTCAAGCGAGAGCTTCGCGAGAAGAACATCGGACACGTAACGATGGGCATGCAGGGATCACTGGATATCTCCCCCAAAAAGTTCCTGGACCTCGATCCTGACCGCAAGGATCGGTATGGCCTCAACCTCCCTCGTATTCATCTGCATTACGAAGCAAACGATGTTGCGATGGCTCAGGATATGGTTGAAACTTGCGAAGAGATAATTCGGGCGGCAGGCGGTGAGATCCTTTACAGGCCGGGGAAGATCACTGTCGATAACCTTGGAATCGACTACAATCATTGGGTGGGAACAACCCGAATGGGACGCGACCCCAAGACCTCTGTCGTGAATCTCTCCTGCCAAAGCCACGAAATCCCCAACCTCTTTATCGGCGACGCTTCGGTGTTTCCAGCTTATCCTGAAAAAAATCCCACCCTCACCAACATTACGCTCTCCTGGAGAATGAGTGATCATTTGATAGAAAAGTTCCGCAAGGGAGAGTTGCGGTAGAAGGTTGAAAGAACCCCTCCCTGATCGATTTCCTCCCTCGCCCTCTGGGAGAGGGGTGAAAGCTTGATAAGCTTTCACCAGAGCGCCGGGTGAGGGCCGCCCCGCAGACTAACTCTCAAAATGTCCAAACTTCAGGAACGCGCGCGGGAGCGCGCGTTCCACCCGGCAAAAATACGTGACCGTATTTAATGAAACGGAGTACTAAGGAGTCGTTGAGAAAATAAGTTGCTCCAAAGATTCCCCTCCTTGGTTAAGGAGGGGAGCTGTGGCCAAAGGCCACGGCGGGGGTGGTTTGCCCCCGATGGTGCACGTGAACGACCGACGCGCCGTCCCACCATCCCGCGCTGGCTGACGCCAGATGAAAGCTTATCAAGCTTTCATTTCCTCCTCATCTGAGGAGGAGAGCTTTTCCACCAGGTTATTTCCTTGATGCGGGGGTGGCTCGCGTTGAAGTCTCTACAGCCGAAGGAAAATCTTTCGCCGATAGAGAAAATGGGCGATCAGAAAGCTGAAACCCATGACCATGGCCGCAATCAAGAGCTCTCCGTAGACGCCGAACATTGCCACGACCGGGCCGCCGACAATTCTTGCCGCCAGTTTGGGGAAGTCCACCATGTTGTCCGCCATGTATATGGTAAAGGGGTTCAGTCCAATCCAGACGAACGGCATGGCCCATTTCTGGAATTTCCATACTTCAAGGACTTGGTGAAAAACCGCCAAGAAAAGGCTGCTGTAACCGGCTGAAACCAGTACATAAGATGAGGTCCAGATTTTCTTGATTACTGGAAACTGGATGCCCCAAAGATGGCCAAGCAGGATTCCCCCAACTCCGGCAGCGATTAGAAAATTGACTTTTTGCTGGTCTGACCGATTCCTGGATCGAAGGAGACATCCTGCAAAGACTCCCAACAGGCAGGTGCCAATAGCCGGGATAGTACTTAGCAGGCCTTCGGGATCGTGGTCTCCATCCCACTTTCTTAGCGGTAGATACTTCCGGTCTATATAATTAGCCAGATTTTTCCCTTCCTGAAAATTGCCCGGACCCGCTTCCGGAACAGGAACGAAGCTCATCATTGCCCAATAGCCCACTAGCAGGCAGGCGCAGGTGACTACCAAGCCTCGAATCTTCAGGAAACAGTAAAGGAGACCAGCAGCCAGGTAGCAGAGGGCAATTCTTTGTAGCACTCCGAGAAGACGTATGTCTTGGACACCTTGGGCAAGACCGCCGTAGTAAAAGATTCCAAATAGGTAAAGCCAAGCCGAACGAGTGAAGATTCTTCGGCAGGTTGCCAGTTTGCCTTCCTTCTCCTGGATTTTGCTCAACGAAAAGACCAACGACACACCGACGAGGAAAACGAAGAGCGGGAAAATCAAATCGTAAAATCGAATGCCCTCCCAGTCTCTGTGCGTAAGCTGAAGGGCAGCAAAATTGACTAATCCTGATGGGCTGATCTTGTGAAGGGCCTGAACAAAGCCTTCTGCCCCCACAATCCAAAACATATCGAATCCTCGAAGTGCATCAACAGACATGATTCGGCGGGTAGAGGATGTTGAGGAAGACGCTGCTTTGTTCAATTCTAACAAGTGGCTATTTATGCTCCCCAGGTGAATGAGAGCAACCTTGCAGGTCGCCATGAAACGAGCTGCCGTCCCAGCCCAGTTCCCGCATTCCAATTTCAGAACTGTAGTAAGCTCGGCTAATCCAGCCCTTCAAGTTGCTGAAATGAGTGAAACCTTCGAATTCATTGGCCTTCTCTCCCCAAGTACCCAGGGTATGAGGATAGGCGATCAAATTGAGTAATTCTACTTGCTTCTCCCTTGGCAAATGAACGAAACCGGATCGGTGCTGCTGAATGCTGAGCCCGTCGAGATAGGCCAGGCTGTTTAGAAACGAGCGTTGCGTCCCCGGTGTCTCTGCTGCCAGCAATAGATCTATAAAACGGTTGACCAGAGCCTTTTTGGCGCCAGGCGTGTCGGTCTCAGGAATGATCAGATCACTCAAGACGATCAAGGTTTGGTTCTGATGCTCGTCGAGGAAGACCGGTTTCCAATCGGAGCGTATCAACTCTTTGG
>JBGOVH010000259.1:0-4892 GCA_041478005.1 Terriglobia bacterium
CCTATTTCAAAGCACGGAGGATCAATGGAACAGGACTTGTCCAGGGAATTTCTGAGGGTGGTTGAAGAATCAGCTATTGCAGCCGCTAGAACCATGGGGATTGGAGATCGCAAGTTTTCGGATCACGCGGCCGTTGAAGCCATGCGGAAAATCATGGATACCATCCCGATGAATGGAACCATCGTAATCGGGGAAGGCGAACGGGATGAAGCCCCAATGCTTTATATTGGAGAGAAGGTCGGAAGGAAAACGGATCCTGGCAACAATTACCATGAAGTGGATATTGCGGTCGACCCACTGGAGGGGACCAATCTTTGTGCCACCGGGGCCGCGGGTGCCATCACCGTCCTGGCAAGTTCGGAAAGAGGAGGATTGTTGCATGCACCGGACTGTTATATGGAGAAAATCATTGTCGGGCCCTCGTGTCGCGGGGCCATTGATATTGATGCTCCCGTGCAGGATAATCTTCGCTCTATCGCAAGGAGATTGGATCGTGATGTTCAGAACTTGGTGGTCATTGTTCTCGACAGGCCGCGACATGCAGACCTCATCCAGAGCATACGGGATGCTGGCGCCCGCATCCGCTTGATTTCGGATGGCGACTTGTCAGCTGGTATTAGCGTTGCCCTGAGAGGAACAGGTGTGCATGCGGTGATGGGAATTGGCGGTGCGCCCGAAGGAGTCTTGACTGCCGCAGCCCTTCGCTGTCTGAATGGAGAAATGCAGGCCAGGTTGATCATTAAGGATGAGAAGCAGGCCGAAAGAATGCAGCGAATGGGAATCCAAGATTTGAAGAAAGTCTACTCCACCACGGAATTGGCCCCGGCTAAGAATGTTGTGTTTGCAGCCACAGGCGTCACCGACGGTTCGTTGCTGAAGGGTGTGAGATTTTTTGGGGATGGCGTTCGCACCCATTCCCTCTTGATGAATCTGGCGAATCGCACCGTCCGGTTTGTGGATACTGTTCACCTGGCCAATCGTCCGGATATTAAAGTCAGATTCTAAGGACAATGGCCAGCGATCAGTTGTTAGTTATCAGTTGTCCGTTGTCTGCAAATCACGTTTCACGTGTCACGCATCACGTTCTCAACACTCAGCCCGATGGATGGCTGAGAGTATCCTCATAAAAAGAAGGCCGGTGACCACGTCATGATTGCGGCTAGCACTAAAAGTCTTTTGGATAAGATTCATTATTTGGCTCAATACAAGCAGAGACCTGTAACCTTACAGCAGCTCTTTGAATTTGGCTCGAATCCTTCGAAGGAAACGCTCCTTATCGCCGCCCATTTTCTGCACCAGGAGTTGCCCGTCCGTTTGGCGCATCGTGTTCGAGAGTTGGAAAGCCTCCCGTTCGGTTTGTCCGAAATGCCTTCTGTTCGGCTGGTTCGCGATATGTACATTGAATCCTTCCGCGATCTGGTGGAATTGCCTCACCTGCAAAGCTCAGAAGACGAATTAGGATTTACGCACGTCATTGAAAACATCAAGCAGCGTCATAACAATGTGGTCTCGATCATGGCCAAAGGAATTCAGGAACTGAAGCAAGCGCTGGCTTCAGAAAACCTCAGTCCAGAGATCCAGGAGTTTCTCGATCGCTTTTACCTTTCCCGTATTGGAATTCGAATGCTTATTGGCCAGCACATCGCCCTGCACAAAGGTTCCGGGTCAGGATATGTCGGGCTGGTTTGTGAAAAGTGTTCACCCAGCGAAGTGGCCAGAGAGGCAGTAGCCAACGCTAAGAACCTCTGTGTTCTCCGCTATGGAAATTCTCCAGATGTCGCTTTATTTGGGAATACCGATCTGGCCTTCACTTATGTTCCCTCCCATTTGCATCACATGGTTTTCGAATTGCTGAAAAACTCGATGCGGGCAGCGGTGGAATTTCATGGTTCGGAAAAGCTCAACCTGCCCATGATCCGGATGGTTTTTGCAGAAGGCTATGAAGACGTGACGATCAAGATTTCGGATGAAGGTGGAGGCATACCGCGCAGCGGCGTCTCTCGGATCTGGACCTACCTTTATACAACAGCAGAGCCGCCCGCTCAGAGCCCAGACTCACCCTATCACAGCGATTTTGATGCGCCTTTTGCCGGTCTCGGTTACGGATTGCCCATCAGCCGGTTGTATGCCCGGTACTTTGGAGGCGACTTGCAGGTGATTTCGATGGAAGGGTACGGCACCGATGCTTACCTTCATCTGAAGCGTCTAGCGACCGCCCAGGAAGTGCTGCCTCGAAAGCTGCATTAGATTTTCTCCTGCAGGTCATAAGGAGAGAGATTCATGTCCATCGAAGCTGCCCATAAAACATACACTCTGGAAAAAATTCAAGCCTTGGTAGATAAACTGCCAAGGGTACGACTGGCTCATCTTCCTACTCCACTGGAGCCCTGCAGTCGGCTGTCCAAGGCTCTGGGGGGACCCGAAATCTGGATCAAACGTGACGACCTCACAGGACTGGCTTTTGGAGGAAACAAAACGCGACAAATCGAATTTGTTTTGGGTGAGGCCATAGCCCAAGGTGCGAATGCAATCGTCACCGGGGCGGGGACGCAATCGAACTTTTGCCGTCAGATGTCGGCTGCCGCTGCCAAGCTTGGATTAAAGGCTCATCTGATCCTTATGCGTGGAGTGAAAGGATCTGAGTTGCAAGGGAATCTCTTGCTCGATCATCTTTTGGGAGCAGAAGTTGAGATCGTTGATGAAACCGACAGTCTGATGTTGGCAGCTCGTTTCCACAGAAAGGCCGCAGACCTGAAGCGTCAGGGCCTGCAACCCTATGTTGTGGATGGACGTGTGGCTTCTGCACCCCTGCTCAGCATTGGTTATGTCAATGCCATGCTGGAATTGGTTCGGCAGTTGGAGGATCAAAAGCTTTTCATTGATGTTCTTTATCTGAGTGCCGCCAACATGACGCACGCAGGCCTGGCCCTGGCAGCAAAGGCTTTGAGGGTGAACTTTAGAATCGTCGGAGTCTCCCCAATTCATTGGGAGGAGCCGCGTCCAGAGGACATTGCACGCATTGCGAATAAGGCTGCCGAGATCTTAGGACTTGAAGTTCGTCTTTCCCCGGTAGAGATTCTCAACACAGAAGCCTGCATTGGCCAGGGCTATGGAATCCCGACTCAAAGAGGAAACGAAGCCCTACGCTTGTTGGCTCAGACCGAGGGGATTCTGCTTGATCCCGTCTATACAGCCAAAGCCATGGCTGCTGTGATTGATGACATTCAATCGGGGAGATTGAAACGCAGTCAGAAGATCCTCTTTGTGCATACGGGTGGGACGCCGGTTCTCTTTGCCTATGCTAAGGAACTCGCTAAGTGCTCCGTTTCATAAATACGGTCACGTATTTTGGCCTGGTGGAACGCGCGCTCCCGCGCGCGTTTAAGCGTGCGTCGGAGCGCCCGCTCCACCCTACCCGCTGGCAGCTCGAATAAGCGTTATGCGTTAGTGTATTTATAAAATGGAGTACTTAGTCAGTAGTCAGTTGTCTGGCAGTTGTCAGTTTCGCTCCCACGCCTTCGTGTTCAGTAAAACGCCCCAAGCGCCAGCGCCAAATCTATAACAGCAATGCTCGAGGATCGCAACCACGCAGATCTTGGCTTTTTAGCCTCACAAAGAAGAGACCCGGAGAACCGCGCTGCAACTGGAACCTGATTCCCCTCTGGACCAAGCCACCACACGGGCACGGACAGTTCTGGCGGCTCTGCGGGATTACCTTTGAGTGTTAAGAGAACTCTTCGGGCCTGCATCAAACCGGAACTGACTGCTGTTCCCCGCCATCCTGCTTGCGGTAGCAGAACGAAACCCGAACGCCAGTCCTGACCAGGCAGGTAGGCCCTGCCTACGGCAATCAGCGGTTTCCAACGAATTCCTGACCCCAAAGAAAAACCAGATACAAGTGGCTGAGAGAGCGGCAGCAAGGTCAAAGAAGCGAAAAAAGTGGACAGTTCCAGCATTCCACTCCCCCAGTTCGGCAGGCGAGACCCAGCGGAAAATTGCAAAGACCGGGACAGGCTAAGCGGTTCCAAGCCACCGGAGAGGGTCCAGCCCCCTTTCGGCGTTTCCTTCAGCTCAAAAGTGAGATCCACTTGATGCGTGGAAGAATCCCGTGCCATTTTCACCTGGTCTTGGGTGACGGTCTTGAAGAAACCAAGACGGTTTATCCGGGCCAGGCTCCGCCGAAGCTTTCCGGCGTCAAACAGCTCGCCTTCATTCAGCAGCAGCATTTGCCGCAAAGTCGAATCACTCAAGCTGTGGTTGCCCTGAAATTCTATCCGTCCAACCCAGTAGGGTGGCCCGGTTTCGACCCTGGCTGTGAGAGCCACCCATTGTTCCTCTTTCGGGATTTTTCCTAGCCTACTCTGGTTGAATCCTTCCGTTAGTCTAAGCCCAGCCGGCTCCTCCGTTGTCCGGACCTCCATTTGTACAGAGAAGTTCAGCCTGCCTTGCGTTTCTGCCTCTTTCTGCGCTTCACGAAGGCAGCTGCAGAATTCCTGAGTGGAAGAACTCTCTTTGGGCGACACGGTGATTGCCTTGACCGGCCCATCTCCCAGGACCTGCGTTAGGCCGACACCGTAACGCGGGCCCGATTGAATGGCAATCGAAACCGCTGCCTTCCGCCTGGAACATTCAACTCCCGTGAGAGTCACCGCGGCATCCCAGTATCCCCGCGAGAAATAGAAGGATCGCAAAGACTCGAGGTCGGCCTCCACACGTCGCTCGCTGAAAGCCGGTTGCCATTGCCAGCCTTTCAGCAGGCCGGGCAATGCAGGCAGAATCCGTCGGGGCCTTGCAAGGTGTAGGGCACCCCTCACTTCTCTCGTATCCAGCCCCAGTGTTCCCGAGAATCGGATGGCCTCTATCCGATAACGTTCCCCCGGCGTCAATCGCAC
>JBGOVH010000105.1:0-7465 GCA_041478005.1 Terriglobia bacterium
AGCCAGACGAACGCCAGGCCTTTCTGGACCTGCTCGATCGTATGCCACAGAGAGACTGATGATTGTAGAAATCCGATTACGGGTAATCCGCAAGCGCTGCGATCCTTGATGCATCAATCAGGAACCGCTAACACATTCAACGCCAACACTTCAACCTAGTTTTTTGTAATGCGTTCAGCTTCGCGTGGAATCTTTGGGTAGCCACGACAAACGTGTGCTGGTCGCATTTGTCGTGGACAGGTGTGCCGGCGAGGGAATGCCCACGATAGCCGCAGAAAGCGCGTCAATCGTGGCCACCCATGCCAGTTCGATTCCCCCGTAACCGAGGCAATATCTCTTTCCCCAAAATCCAGCCCTTCTAAACCCGCTTATTCGTGTTATATTGATGGGCACATGACGGGTTTGATCCTGTCAGATCTTTGTGAGACTTGGTTCTCAACGATTGTTTTCATACTTCATTGAGCTGACGGATCGACCCTAAGCAACCATCGGAGGTAGGCTCATGGCCTTGCCAAAAATCTTTCGCGTCCAGCAAAACTTTGACTCCACTTGTATTACTGATATTCCCAAGAAAATCTCACAAGAATTATCCAAGTTGAACCTGTCTCCCCGCGTCAAGCCAGGCGACACGGTTGCAGTCACCGGGGGCAGCCGCGGAGTTGCGAACATTGACGTCATCATCAAGAGCGTCGTGGATGAATTGAAAGCCTTGGGTGCGCGCCCCTTCATCATCCCGGCCATGGGAAGCCACGGGGGAGGCACAGCTGAAGGGCAGCGATCCGTTCTCGAGCATTATGGCATCACAGAAGCCACCATGGGAGTGCCGATCAAGGCCACAATGGAAACGACTCAAGTGGGAGAGACTCCTCAAGGGATCCCCGTCTTTCTGGATAACCACGCTCTGCAGGCAGACCATATTGCGGTAGTCAACCGCATCAAGCCACATACAGACTTCGATGGGGATATCGAGAGTGGCATATCCAAAATGATGGCCATCGGACTTGGGAAACATAAAGGTGCCATACACTACCACCGCGCCAACATTAAGTATGGCTACTACACCGTGATCACCCATGTTGCTGAAGTGGTTAAGAGCAACTGTAAAATCCTATTCGGGCTGGGAGTCGTGGAAAACGCTTATGACCAGACGGCCTTCATTGAAGCGATGTTGACACCCGACATTTTGGAGAATGAAAAGCGGCTTTTGCAGATCGCCAAGACGAGCTTGGCTCGCATTCCATTTGATCAGGGGGACGTCCTGGTGGTGGACGAGATGGGCAAAAACATCAGCGGCGCCGGGATGGATACTAATGTGATCGGCAGAACGGTGAGCCAACGAGAACGCGGGCCCATGAAACCTTTTTTTACTCGCATTTTTGTTCGTGACCTTTCCGAGGAAAGTTACGGAAATGCTGTGGGGGTGGGTCTGGCGGATTTGGTGACGCAGCGACTGGTCAACAAGATCGACTTCAAGCCTACCTACATCAACGCCATTACCAGTACTAACGTTGAAGCCGCCCGGATCCCGGTAACCTTTGATAATGACCGCGAAGCCATGGAAACGGCCTTCTCAACCTGCGGCGCTGACGACGAGGCATCCTGCCGGATGATCTGGATTAGAAACACTCTCAAACTGGATCAGTTCATCGCTTCAGAAGCCCTTCTGGACGAAATTCATCAGAAGCAAAACCTTAAAGTGCTAGAGCCATTGGGAGAACTTCGGTTCGGAGATGAAGGGAATTTAGCCCGTCTCCTCTAATAATAGCTTATTCGGCCATTAAGCAGGCGAGGTGGATGGCTTTCACCATGCTTTCCGGATTTGCCTTCATTTTTCCGGCAATATCGAATGCCGTGCCATGGTCCACTGAAGTGCGGATGATGGGCAGTCCAATGGTCACATTGACTCCGCTATCAAATCCTATCAGCTTTAGTGGGATGTGTCCCTGGTCGTGATAAAGGGCAACCACGAGGTCAAACTCTCCCCGATTCATGCGATGGAAGACGGTGTCGGGAGGAATGGGGCCCTCAACTCGCAGGCCCTCTGCCTGCGCAGCCTCCACTGCGGGAGTGACCTCTTCAATCTCTTCTTGGCCGAACAATCCCGCCTCGCCTGCGTGAGGATTGAGGCCGGCCACTGCGATACGAGCGTTCTCGATATGGAGTTGCTTTAGAGCCTTCGCTGCGTAGTGAATCGTCTCTAGAATGCGCTGCTTCTTCACCAGGTCCAACGCCTTCCGCAAGCTCAAATGAGTAGAGATATGCATGGCTCGCAGATGGTCCACTACGAGTAGCATTCGCACTTCAGGGACTCGGCAAAGGGCCGCTAGATATTCGGTGTGTCCCGGGGCATTAATTCCCGCCATTTGGGCAGCTTCTTTGTGAATCGGCCCGGTCACCAAAGCATCCAGTTTCTTCTGCAAGCATAATTCGACACCGGTTTGAATGTATTCCAAAGCAGCCAGCCCGCATCTCCTATCCACCTTGCCGAGTTTCACCTCGGCAAAATCGATGTTCCTTAAATCGATCATTTGAATAAGTTCATGATCCGGGATGACCTGTTCTATTTCTTCGATGACTCTGATCCGCCGCCGAGAAGCTAGCCTTTCTAAGTAGTATCGAATTGTAGAGTGCTCTCCAATCAAGATTGGGAGGCATCGTTCTGTAACTGTGGGCTCCAGGACAGCCTTCAAGGCTACTTCAGGCCCAATCCCGGCAACGTCTCCCAAGGTGATTCCTATCCTGGGCAAGTGTTCAATGATCATGACTTAACAATATCACACGTGGTGTTGGTTTTCACGGTCCCGTCAAAGTTCTGCGCCCTCCCTTTGGCGGTCGGGCTACGGAACGGCGCAAGCCAGGTCAGTAGCCCTTGTGCGTCAGCAAGGGCCAAATTGCAGTTCGATCACTTGCGGGACTTTTGACGTGGCCCTGTGCTGGTTTGCTTGACAGCATTGTAGAAGCCTCTTTATAATGTATTTGTCCTGTTAATCGAGTATCATCAACTCTTCTGGGGGCGAAACGGTCTCGACGGGAATACAGGGCTGAAGATGCGTGCCGAGGACCATGACCTCGTAAAAAAATGGAAATAAACTTAACTGCTGATCAACCATTAGCGTTAGCTGCTTAATAAAATAAGCAGCCGTTCCCTTCACTGATGCTTGTGCGGTGAATGTGGAGCGTCGACAAACAGGCTAGCCGGCTGCAATCGTCTGGGGGTCGCCGGCGAAATCCACCGGACTAGCGGTTTGGCAGTCTTTCCTGTTCCAATGCCCGGCCGTGAAAAACCAACGAACCGGATACGCACGTAGATTCTTTTCGCTGAGTATTTTCGGACGCGGGTTCGACTCCCGCCGCCTCCACCAAAGTTCTAGACAACCCTGGGAAATCCGCCGGCAGCCGGCACAATTGACGAAAGCAGAAAACGGAGAATGGGGAATCAGTGGACCGAGGAGGAGAAGCCCTTTCACCAATTTACAGGTTTTCCGTTTCCCCGTTTTGCGTGACGGGATGCTGATCGTCCAGAAATTTCTTCATTCCTTCCAACCGTTGTCAAAAACAAAACTCCTTTTCACTTTATTCTGTTGCACTGTCTTGCTGGTAAACACACAATCCCCTGCTTCTGATTTTCTGGTTTTTCAGAAGCAAGGGCGGAAATTGCTCCCAAAGGTCAACATCAATAACCAGGTTTATTTACCCTTAACCGATCTCTTGCAGGCCCTCAGCCTTTCCTACTCTGAGAGTGCTTCTGCCGATACCTTCACCATTTCATCAGGAAACAATACCGTCAAATTGACAAAAGATCGGTCACAGGCGCAATTGAATGAGGGTTCAATTGGACTGAATGCCCCCGTCCTTTTGATCAAGAACCAGTGGTTGGTTTCCCTTGATTTTGTCAACCGGGTGCTCAATCGAATCGTGGCAGACAAAATCGTCGTTTCCAGTTCGGGAAATCGTATCTGCCTCGGGACTGCTGTTTTCAATAAGATGGAAATCAAGACCTATGCCACCGAGCAGGGGACCAAAGTGTTGATTCAGTTCAGCGCCCCTCTTGAAGCGGAGGTTAAGCCGGAAGACTCCCGGATAATTTTCGTTCTTGGCAACGCGCCAATCGACCCCGCTAAGGAAGATTTCCAGGTAAACGACGATCGAATCCAATCGATCACCCTCGAACAAACATCCTCAAGCAACCAGTTGGTCATACAGCTTAAGGATACAAATATTCAAACAAGGCTCAGCTACCTTGCTTCTCAAAACGCTTATCTCCTGGAGGCCGACACTGTGACCCCGTCTTCGAAACTGGAGAGCAAGGACGTTAAGATCCTAATGGGAGGTATGAGACCTGGAAGGGGCCGAAAGTGGCATCACATCACCGTTGATCCTGGCCATGGAGGCCTGGACCGAGGAGCCTTGATCGGTGAGAATCTCTATGAGAAGCAGGCGGCGTTGGCAATAGCAAAGAGGGTGCGTTGGGCGCTACAAACAAAGTTGGGGGTGGAAGTGACGCTCTCGCGCAGTGAGGATCAATCTCTGTCTTTGGAAGAACGCGTGTCATCTGCGAACAAGGCCGAATCGGACCTTTTTTTGAGCATTCACATTGGGAATTGGAGCCACAATCACGATTCCAAGAGTTACGTTTACGTGGGTAGAAAAGCCTCAAATGGCAGAACCTCTTCTGTGATGGACACTTCTTCAGGGGAGGAACTTAAAGGACTCTTCGTCCCATGGGAACAAGTGCAGTCCAAAAGCTTGAGCTGGAGCTGCCGTCTGGCGGAAATCCTCCAGGCGGAAGTGAATCGGACGCTGAACGGCGGAGGAGTGGGATTGGTCTATCGTCACGCTCCTTTAAAACTGCTTTATTCACTGTCCATGCCGGCCATTCTTCTGGAAATTGGCAATGGCAGTCATCAGGGATTTCGACAAATAGTAAACGATGTGGATTTTCAAAATGCAGTGGCCGCTACCGTGACCACTGCCATAGAAAAGTTTCGGGCGATTTACGAAAGGCCCTGACCCATGCCCAGACACATCAAGTTCGGATTAATCTTTCTGGCCATCGTCTTGGGATTTGGAGTTTCGTACTATTACAATCTCCAGAAAAGGATCAGCCAGTTCGTCCGCACATCGCAGGAGGCTCCCCAGCCCTATTTGGGTGCAAAGCCCGTTTTCTCTGAAACCGCGCCATTAAGAAGAGTGAAGCTCTTCTTTTTTTCTACCAGCAAGGATGGTTTGTTGGAAATGGAGGAAAGAGAAATTCACAGCTCCAATCAAGTTTCCGCCGAAGCTAAACAGATTGTGGCAGAGCTGATCGCAGGTTCGAAACGAGGGCTTATGGGCCCCCTCTCACCTGACACCAAGCTGCGTGAAGTTTTCGTAATGGACTCTGGCCTGGCTGTGGTGGATCTCACCAAAGATGCCAGCCTCAATCATCCTGGTGGTCTGACACAGGAAGTCTCTTCCATTTATTCGATTGTAGACTCGTTGACACAAAACCTCCCTTCCGTCAAAAGAGTGCAAATTCTCATCGAAGGTCTGGAATCCGAAACTCTGGCCGGACACATTGATTTGAGTCACCCACTGGCGGAGGATCTCTCAATGACTTCCATTTCAAGGGTCGGGGATGAAACGTCCGGCCCGAAGATCGAGAACCAGACTAGGAATAGTTTCAAGGAGACTTATGAGAATTGATGGCAGAGCTGCCAACCAGCTTCGAAAGGTAGAAATCCAACCTCATTTTATCAGGAGCGCTGAAGGTTCCGTGTTGATAACCGTTGGAAACACAAGGGTCATCTGCACCGCGAGTGTCGAGCATACAGTCCCTCAATTCTTGCGCGGCCAGAACAAGGGTTGGGTGACCAGTGAGTATTCGATGCTTCCCCGAGCGACTCAAATCAGGACTGTCCGCGAATCTACCAAAGGCAAGCCTTCCGGGCGCACGCACGAAATTCAGCGTCTTATCGGACGGTCCTTGCGCAGTATCACTCAGGCAGAGGAGTTGGGTGAACGGACTATTTGGATTGATTGCGATGTCATCGAAGCAGATGGCGGAACGCGGACAGCTTCGATCACCGGAGCATTCGTGGCACTGGGACTCGCCCTGCAAAGATTGGTCAACGACGGCGTGTTGCATAAGCTGCCCCTGAAAGACTATGTTGCCGCCACCAGCGTGGGAGTGGTGGATGGGAACTCCTTGCTCGACCTGAATTATGAAGAAGACTCCAATGCACAGGTGGATATGAATCTAGTTCAAACGGGTCGAGGACTGCTGGTCGAAGTACAAGGAACGGCGGAAGGAAATCCTTTCGCAAGAGAAACTCTCTACGAGCTGATGGAGTTGGCTTCTCACGGGATTAAGCAACTTGTTGAGATCCAAAAGACCCTCGTGCATTTGTAAGGAGTTCAGCGGACGAGGGGAGACTAATCTCCTCTTTTTTCCCTCTCCTTCAGGGAGAGCGTGCCTGAAGGGCGGGTGAGGGGGCAAGTTCCCATCCGAGCATCAATTGCTTTGAAGAGCTTTTAAACCGCGCCATGGTAGAGGCCGGATTGTCCTGATTCCCTCGGGTTTTCATCAAACGTCCCTGAGAAACAATCTCTTGACAGCCCACATCCCTCCATGCAGGAAATTGGAACAATATTGGTTGCCACTTTGAATTCCGGCAAGGTGAAAGAAATCCAGTCGTTCTTGTCGACGACATCCTTTCGAGCTATTGGCCTGGACAAAATTACTGGACTTCAGCCTTGTCTTGAAGATGGCGGCACATTTGAAGCTAACGCCCGAAAGAAAGCCGAATACTACAGCCGCTTCACAAAGACTCCCACTGTTACCGACGACTCGGGACTGGAGGTGGATGCCTTAGGCGGCCTGCCGGGAGTCTTTTCAGCCCGGTTCGTCAGCGAAACAGCCACGGACGAGCAACGGTATCGGGCAGTGCTGGCGCGAATGCAAGAAGCCCCTGAAGCTCGAAGGAGTGCACGCTTCATTTGCATTCTCGCCTTGGCTAGTCATGGAAAAGTGTTGCAAGTATTTAATGGCGTGGTTGAAGGAAAGATTGCCTGGCAGCCCAGGGGAACAGGTGGTTTTGGGTATGACCCGATTTTCTTGATCCCAGAATCGGACAAGACCCTGGCCGAACTTTCGATTGAGCAGAAGCAGCGGATTAGTCACCGGGGAAAAGCTCTGCAGAAACTTGGGGTCTTCCTTTCGAACTCTGTACCGGATCTCTCGGTCTAAGAATCGCACTGGAAAAGGGTTTCTGGCAAATTGACAAGTTTGCAAACAGGAGTTTTGCTTGACAACGGCTCGAACCGTGCAGTAGTGTCAACGGCTGCTTTGATTCAAATGTCGGGGCGTAGCGCAGCCTGGTAGCGCACCTGCCTTGGGCGCAGGGGGTCGTAGGTTCAAATCCTATCGCCCCGACCAGTTGAATCAATACCTTGCCAAGAATTTCCCTCACGTCAAAACCTCTTA
>JBGOVH010000576.1:0-2754 GCA_041478005.1 Terriglobia bacterium
AAAGGCGCACCGGGACTTTTTGGCAACTGGGCGAGCGGGAAGATCGGAACCGCCTGGCATGGCGACTATCACATGAATTACAACACCCAGCAGATCTTCTGGGGCGTGTTCTCTAGCAATCACGTCGAACAGCACCTTCCCTATGTTGAACTCTGCGAAAAGCTGCTTCCACTTTCGGAGTCATATGCCAGGGAGAAATTCGGTTTCCCCGGTGCTTTCTTCCCCCACTCTGCTTATCCTGTACCTAGTCAAACCATTGCTTATCCCGCGCCGCCCTGGGGATACGAAATCTGCGAGACTCCATGGACCGTTCAAAGCCTCTGGTGGCACTACCTGTATACGCTCGATGACGACATTCTAAGTCGCGTTTATCCTCTATTGCGTGCGGCCACCCGATTCCTCGTTGCTTACATGAAAAAGGGGGCAGACGGGAAGTACCATATCATCCCCACTGTTTCGCCGGAACACTGGGGATTCACGGTGGACTACCGCCTCAACAGAGACTGCACGATGGACCTAGCTCTGACCAAGTTTGTTCTCAAGGCTACAGTGGCAGGGTCAAAGGCCCTTGATGTCGATGGAGAAGAACGCCTTCGTTGGGTCGAGGTCCTTGACGACATAGCGCCTTATCCAAAGGGCCAGGGGCCGTATGGTGAAGTGTGGTTGGATGTGTTAGACGCTCCAGCCGAATACGTGTACAACGTTCCTGCTCCGATGGCGCCAGTTTTTCCAGGGGAGCAAGTTGGCATTGGCATTGGAGAAGAGTTCCGTGAGATTGCTGAGCGCACCGCACGAGTTCTGCGTTTCGAAGGGGGCGATTATCTCGTGTTCCAGCCGCTGATTCGCGCCAGACTGGGCATGCTCGATCTGGAGTGGTTTAAGCGGCAGGTTCGCTACTGTTTGCTCCCAAATGAGACCTGTGCCGAGAGATGCCTTCAGGTTGGCGGCCGATTCACAGACGCTACCGACTTTGATTTCTTAAAACCCATGGGAATCTGGATCCAAAATCTATCGCTACCAGCAGTGATCAATGAGTGTCTATTGCAGAGCTACACTGGAACGATCTACCTGTTCCCCAATCGACGAGGTTTGGGCCGGGCCAGCTTTCACAATCTGCGAGCTCGGGGGGCTTTTCTTGTCAGCGCCGAATACGATGGCGTCAATGTATCTCCCATTACCGTCCTCAGCGAGAAGGGAGCCGAGTGTCAACTGGCCACTCCGTGGAACACTGCTGACGTGATTATTTCGCGACTCTCCGACGGCAGGAAGGTCATCCCACACAGGCAGGGCGAGGTTCTCATTTTCTCAACTGAAGCAGGGAAACAATATCTAGTAAAGCGAAGTTAGATACAACTTCCAGTGTCAAGGCTTGGCAGATCTTGGAGCTGTCCCTTCCCAGTAATCCTTAGATAAGGCCCAAGCCTTCTACTACGGAAACAGATCTATGAGATCACAAGAGATACTCGTCCGAATTCTAGAGAAAGCACCAATGAAAGCGATTCTGTCGTTCTTGCTTCTCACTGCTGGTTGTGGAGCCTCGGAGGGCGCTTACCTGCAAAGTGGCACACAGACGATGGGTTCAACCCGCGACCCTCAAGCCGCTTGGCGGTTTGTTTTTCACAAAGCACTCCCCTACTGGGAAGATGGGCTTCCAGTAGGTAATGGACGCATTGGAGCTCAGTCGTGGGGGACAGGACAGCACTTGTATTTGACACTTGACCGGAGTGACGTCTGGGATTTGCGCTATCAGCCGAATACTGGCGCAAACTTTAATTACACTCGTCTACGAGAGTTGGTTGGAAAACACAATAAGGAGCTGATTCAGACAGAACTGAACCCCGACCTGAGTCCGTTGGCACATTTGGCGCCTACTCACGTACCCATGGGGAGGCTTCAGATCGAGTTGCCAAAAGATACTGTCGTGGAGCGGGCTGAACTGGACATGCAGCAAGCTGAGTTGCGTTGGGACCTCCGCATTGCCGGCAAAGCAGTGATCTTCCGGCTTTTTGCATGCGCCCCTGAGAATGTGATCGTGGCCACGCTAGAGGGAGTTAGTGGCTGGGAACCCAAGGTTGATCTGCAGGCTCTCACGGAAGTCCAACCCGTTCGAATCCAGAAAATCATTGACAACTCGTGGCGGCAGATGGCTACGGCTAAAGAGATTCAGCCGGACCTCATACAGGAACTTGGCTATCCGAAGCCGATTCACGGATCGCAAGGCGATGTGTTCTGGTGCATACAGCCCATCCCTGAAAGCGGCAAGTTGGCTGCAGTTTGGCAAACTCGCAGGGAGCAAGACCGCTGGCAGCTCATCCTGACAATTCCTTCCCAAGGTGAGCCTGACCCGGTCACTTCAGCAAGACGGACCTTGGAAGCCGCACACAAAATCGGGATATTTCGACTTCGAGAGCGACATCGAAATTGGTGGCAAGAGCGTTGGGCTCGATCTATGGTCCACCTCCCCGAGGAAAAGCTGCAACGTCTTTGGATCAATGGCATCTACAAGCTGGCCAGCAGCTCGTATCTTTCTGTCCCTGCAAATCTGCAGGGTCTCTGGCCTCCAGATGGCCAGCTTGCCCCTTGGCGCGGGGATTACCATTGCGACATGAACGTCCAGCTCACATACTGGCCCGCATACAGCAGCAATCAACTCGACTTGGCAGAGCCGCTTAATCGTTGGTTGACTGAAAAGGTCGCTCCGCAAGCATCGTCCTTTACGAAACGTTTCTTTGGCGTGGATGGCCTTTGGATGGG
>JBGOVH010000122.1:0-7052 GCA_041478005.1 Terriglobia bacterium
AGAGACGTTATTTGAGCTTGCCATAAAGACCTCCTAGCATGATTCGTGATGCGTGAAGCGTGATGTAATGCGCTAGTCACTGGGGAAAAAGGGGCATCGGTAGCCACGATAAATGCGCTTTCTGCATTCATCGTGGGCTTTCCCGTGCCGGTACTCCTGCCCACGACAAACGCAACCAGCGCGTTTGTCGTGGCTACCTAAGATCCCCCCGTAACTAACGCATTACAGCGTGATACCTCTTCACGCTTCACACATTCCACGTTCTGCATCCATCTTCATGCAAGTTACTTTGGCTTTACCAACAAATACCCCTGCATCTCCTGATGCAGAGCCGAGCAGAAGTTGGTGCAGTAATACGGGTAGACCCCGGGTTTGTTAGCCACGAACTCAATCGTTTTGGTTTCACCCGGGTCAATCACCACGTTGATGTTGTATTCACTGAGTCCGAAGCCATGGAGTTCGTCAGTGGTCTGCTCGATGTTCGTGATATGAATGGTGACTTTATCCCCTTGATTGACTTCTATCTTATTGGGCTCGAAACTGCTGCGAACAGCTACCATCTTGATCTTGACATCCGAACTGGCGCGCGTCACCGAGGCATCTTTGACATCCCAAATGGCATTGGGATTCTTGTTTTCTTCCTTGGCGTAAACCTCTATCGGCTTGAGCTTATCCGCCTTGATCAACTGGGAGTAGTGAGGTTCCGGCTCGGTAAACGCGTCATAGAGCAGCTTCATTTTTTCACCTGTGATGTCAATGAGCTGAGTACTCTCTGGTTGAGATGGGCCCACACTCAAATGCCGGCCATGCGAGAGTTTGTTTAGTGCCACCAGATATTTTCCATTCGGGTGGGCAGTGTCGCCTTCGGCCGTAGCCAGGTGCCCGATGTTATACATGATGGGAATCTTGTCCACCACTTCCCAGGTTCCCAGTTTCCATTTGGCCACTGCGCTTTCCACAAACAGACTGGTGTAGGCATAGCCCTGATCATCAAATTGAGTATGCAGCGGACCGAGGCCCACATTGACTTCAGCGTCCTTGATATGCTCATAATTCAGCACGGGAATGCCATCTTCGTTTCCAGTGAAATCTTTGTTTTGAATAGTCGTCTGGACTTTTTCGATGTTATAGACCGTGGTAATGGACTGCAATTTCCCGCTTCCAATAATGTACTTGCCGTCCGGGCTGACATCCACTCCGTGGGGACTCTTGCTGCACGGCAGTAGATACACCACGCCAGGCGCGTCTTTCGGGTCAATGACCTTGGTCCCACCGATCATCTTGAACTTGTTTTCCTTGATAGCTTTCTCGGCTTCACGCCAATTCACAGCAGCAATGTAATCCCGGTCCTTCTGCGTGGAGGTTACTTCCAGCTTTCCAGTGGCACGCTCGGAGTTATAGCAGGTCCAGAACGCCCAGCCGTTGCTGGCTCCTTTGCCGGCATCTCCCAGATCATAGTTAAATGGCGGCATAAGAATTTCCCACCCAACACTCATCTGACCGGTTTTTGGATCAATTGTAATTCCCGCTACGACGCCCTTGTAAGTCGTCGCGTACTGCTCTATCGGTGCATACGTTCCCTTGGGAAGAGGAACGGAGAAACGGGAGCCTGCCAGCACGTATTCAGTGTTGGGAGTTACAAAGGAGGAGCAGTGATTGCCCGAAACATTAGGGATGGGGCCAAGGATTTGCTTCACCTTGAAATCCCGAAGATCAACTCGGGCCATGCGGTTATTGGCGTTGTCACTAATGAACAGCCACCGGCCGTCATAATCGCCATTGGTTTCACTGATGGAAGGGTGGTGAGCATCCCCCCAGGTAAACCCACCCAGCATCTCTTTACTCTCCTTGTCAAAACCATAGCCAGTAGCTGGATATGGTGTGAACACCGGGATTGTGGAGATATGTCGCATGGAGGGGACCCCAGCCACATAGATATTGCCGGAATGTCCACCGGAGTAAAAGAGATAGTATTCATCCAGGTCCCCTGGGGCAACGTAAGTGGCGACGGCCGCCTCAGCCACACCTCCGCGTCGCACTACAGGTTTTTTCCCACAATTGACCAGCAAAGCCAGCAGCAAGGCACATAGGATGCCTACGCTTAACCAGGCGAGTTTTGTTCTTCTGCACTTCATGATAAGTCCTCCTTTTAAGAATTAAGATCAACTTTTGTATAATTCATCTTACTCCCTCGCCCCCCAAGCCCAAGGGGGAGAGGGTGGATGAAAGCCGGGTGAGGGGCTTCGCCAACAGGCCGCTCCTCTTGCAAAATCTCATTGTTTGTTCCGGCAGAACCTTGGTTTGAATGAACTTCACTTCACACCCAGTCCCTTCTTCTCTATCTTCTTTTGATAAGCCAGCTTCAACTTCGCAACGGCTTCCCGTTTGTCGGCATCCGTCAAGTGAATTTGAGTCGATAAGACCACGCTCATCGTGCCGCTTGGATTTGCCAGGAAGTCTTCCAAAGTTCTTCCGAATCTGCTTTGGACATCCGCAACGGCATCAGACAAGTCGGGTCCGATTTTGGCAGCCGACTCAATGCCCAGCGTGCTCACCGAATGACAAACGAAACATCGATTGGCAACAAAAAAAGCGCCTTCTCCACTGAGCATCTGCTGCTCCTTCGCCACTTCTTCGGGTGTTGGCCGATCGGCAGGCTTCGCGCCAGGGATGTATTCGACTGGCATGGTGTTTTCATTCCAGCTTAAGGCCAGCAGCGCCAGGGCCTGGGCGTCCTGGCTGGAGAAACCGAAGTTGGGCATTACGGTTTCCGGAGCCAGGGACTTGGGACTTTGGAGATGGGCGACATGCCAGGCAAAAGCGGATTTAACCCCGGACAATCGAGAGTAGTCATATTGCTCAGGAGACTTGGCTCCGACATTGGTTAAGTCCGGTCCTATGACTCCGCCACGGCCGTTGATCGTATGGCAAGCACGACAGCTTTTCTCCTGCACCAATTTTTTGGCCTGGTTAATGACGTCGGCCCCTTTAGTCTCACGCTCATAACGATGACAATGGTTACAGTTCATCTGCATCAATGCCTTCTTGTCCCTGACGAGATAGAGATCGCTCATTTCCTTGCCCAGCAGCGGCTCTTCCCAATGCTCCACCATTCCGTGCGCTGCCTGGACCATGGTTGCTGCTCCCTGCCCGCCATGACATGCTGTACAGCCAAATTGCTGGACGGGGTGTTTCACTAGAATCTCGCGCGGGTGGGCTCTAAAAGGATTGGGCGCATTGTCGAGCCCCTTCCAATCCATTCCCTGGTGGCAAGTCGTACAACGATCCACTCGCCCGAGTTCTTTAACCCAGACTTGTTGCAGTCCGCGCGGGACTTGAGAGGCCTTTTGCTCTCCAAATTTTTCTGCGACCATGCTTCGAAACTCTTCTTGATAATCCATCCATTCGGGTCTGAAGTAATTCCAGGTGATAAACGCCGTAATGAGAAGCGTGACAGCGCCAAATGAGTAGAGCCAGATGAGATCTTTTCGATACACGCGGTTCTCCATGTCTATATTATTAATGAGTGCATAAGTATCCAGACATGCCAATAAGTCGCTGCTTGTGAACGCCCCCTCACCCGGCCTTGTGGAGGCTTCTCAAGCCTCCACCCCTCTCCCTGAGGGAGAGGGCCGGGGTGAGGGGATGGGTAAGCTGAGCGCACTGTTGGTCTACTTATCACCTTGTTATTAGTTCTCAGTGCCTCTGTGTCTCGGTGGCTATAATCGGAGATAATTCCGATCAGAACTTTCGCGGAATCTCCGGCCAGCTTTGCCAAGGCCAGTAAAATCCCCAATAGGGGCCTCGCATGAAGGTCCCGATAATTGTCAAAATAACTACACCCAGGATCACGATCAGGAATACCAGGTTCTGCCGTTTTCGCTCTGCTCCCCACCACACACCAACCGATTGAACGGAAGAACGGTCAAAATAGGGCCAGAGGACCAGCCATCCCATCAGGAGCCCCGGGATCAGGATGCCACCAACAAGGGCACCGTTCACGGTGAACCCACCAATCCTGAAGGTGGTATCCGTCACGAGCTCTTGCAACCATAGAAAATACCAGGGGGCCTTGGCCGGGTTTGGCGTCACACTTGCGTTAGCGGGCTCTTCCAAGGGAGCATGAAATAGAACCGTCAATACGGAGGCCAAAACAAAAGTCCCTAAAATTACGACTGCCAGTCGCCGTGTCAAGTTTGGGGACGAATGGACCGTGTGCTGATCTTCGTCTATCAGGCTTGTTTCGACATGAACCGTAGATCCACTGGTGATCCCAAGCAAAGAGTATGTTTTGCTCTTGATCGGTGTTGCTTTCTCCTTTTTCTGTGTTTGCGCGAGCTGGTCCACACAAGCCAGGCCGCCATCCTTCCTCACACGCCACATGTGATACGAAAATAGAAGTAGAACGAACAGCGGCAGAAAGAAACAGTGCAAGACGTAGAATCTAAGAAGCGCATTTTGTTCAATGCTGGTTCCGCCGAGGAGAACGAATCGGGCCCAATCGCCCACTACAGGCGCGGCACTGGCAATGTTTGTTCCCACCGTAATCGCCCAGTACGCAAGCTGATCCCAGGGCAGCAGGTAGCCGGTAAACGAAAGAAGCAGTGTCAACAGCAACAGCACCACGCCGACAATCCAGTTAAGCGGACGATTTTGGTTTGCTGCAGTTCCATTCTTATACGCGCCCGTCAGAAAGACCCGCAACATATGTAAGAAGACGACAGCCACCATGAGATGGGCAGAAACCCGGTGCAGCCCCCTTAAGAACCAGCCGAAAGAAACCACGAATTCCAGATCCTTGATGGACTGGTAGGCACGCTCTACCGACGGCACATAAAGGAACATCAGGACCACGCCGGTAAGTGTAAGGATCAAGAAGAGCACTGCCGAGAGGGTTCCCAGCCAAAAGGAATAGCTCCAAGAAAGGCTCTGTTTGGTAATCTTTGCAGGGAACCAGTGTAGCAGAAAATTTCTGACAATCGAGTCTCCTGCCTCGCGATCACTGGCTGGGAGCCAGGTCCATTTGATCTTTTCCCAGGTCGTTTGTTTAGTTGGCATGAATGAATCCTTCACACTGTCAATCGAAAGTCTTGACCGACACTGGATGTCATATCAACGATGAGTTGACCGTCATCCGGCGCCATTTCCAGTTTGAAATAGGCCAGCGGCCTCGGCGCAGGACCTGAGTAATTGGTGCCATCGCCGTAATATTTGGATCCATGGCAAGGGCAGTGAAACTCTGCCTGTTCTTCAAACTCTCTTCCCCCCACTTTTACTTTCTTAGGCTGATTCAAGCGCTGCATTTTAACAGTGCATCCCAGGTGTGTGCAGACAGCCGAAATGGCATAAAACGTATTCCTCTCCCGAAAGACAAAGACGCGTTTGTGTTCCAGGAATTTGGCCCCCTCTCCAAATTGGGCCGGCAGTCCCACCTTAAAGCGTCTCGGATCTTCGTAAAGCACATTAGGGAACAAGGAACGGATGAAGGCATAGGCCTGGCCCGCGAGTGCCAGCAAGGTCGAACTCAGACCGAGCTTTTCCAGAAACGATCGCCTTGTGGAGTTGGCAGTCCGTTGGAGCTGACTTTTAGGGTCCAAACTCTGCGGACCTGCTTGCGGCGGGTTTTCAGGCATGGATTTCTTGCTCCTCATAGTAGAAAACTTCCATCGTCATGGCGTCGGTCGGGCAGCGGATTGCGCATAAGCCGCAGCGAATGCATTTCTCGTCATCCTTCAGCATGGCTGAAAGCGGCTGACCGAACTGGACTCCCGAGTTCTCAATAATCCTTTCCTGTGTCAGCTCCGGCAAGTCCACATCAGCCAGCGGCACCAGCTTGAGACAATACTCAGGACAGACATCCACACAGCGGTTACAGAGAACGCACTTCTCGGGATCATAGATGGTTTGAATGTGACAGTAGAGGCAACGCTCCGCCTGACGGCGCGCCTCCTCTTCGCCGTAGCCGGTCTCGACTTCAGAGATGCCGGTTCTGCGGTCGAGTGAGATGGTGGGAGGTGACTCGCGATCGCATTTTTCATAGCCCTCGAACATCTCGTAGCTGCGAGTGGACAACTTTTCGATGGACAATTGCACGACCGGCTTCGATTCGAATCCTCTCAGGTAATCATCAATAGACAAGGCTGCCCGCTTGCCATTCGCCACCGCTTCAATCAAATTGCGCGGGCCAAAAGCGACATCGCCTCCGGCAAAGATGCCGGGCGCTGTGGTTTGCAGCGTGTTGGGATTGACTTTGACGGTTTTCTGGGGCGTCAGCTCGACGTTGTCTTCGGGCTTGAGGAAGGAAAGATCCGCTTGTTGTCCAATGGCCAGAATAATCGTGTCAGCTTCAAGCGTCTCGCTGAAGGTTGCATCATACTCAGGGTTAAATCGTCCGGCGTCGTCGTAGGTCCTTTTGACTCCAATGAATTCGACAGCCTTCACCTTTCCATTGTCTCCGAGGATCCGTTTCGTCCCACGCTGAGGGTGGAAGCGAATTCCCTCTCTTTCCGCCTCCTCGAATTCTTCTTTCCCCTGGGTAGTCCGCATGACAGGCATCTCGGTGAAGGATTCGAGGCTAGCCATGTGCACCTCGGTCGCGCCGGCCCTGACGGCTGCGCGTGCCGCATCTATCGCAGTTTTCATCTCGCCCGTGGACAAGGGCTCTGCACCCATCTCCGGTGCTTCCGCAAGCCCGGCTCGCAACGCCATACGCGCCGCATCAAAGGCAACAAATCCTCCGCCGATAACGAGGACTCGCTTGCCCAGGTTGACTCGGTATCCGTTGTTGATATTGATCAGATAGTCGATGGCCTTGATGACACCATCCAGCTCGCTACCGGGGATGTTCAGGTCACGCCCCTTCTGTACTCCCATGGCAATAAATGTCGCGGCATACCCTTGTTCTCTGAGCTGCTTAATCCCAAATTCCGGGGTGAGCGCTGAGTTGAGCTTGATCTCGACACCTAGTTGAACAATCTTGTCAATTTCCTTATCGATGATGGCCCGGGAGAGGCGAAATTCGGGGATCCCATGAAACATCATTCCACCAGGTC
>JBGOVH010000097.1:0-7752 GCA_041478005.1 Terriglobia bacterium
GCGGAAAGACCGCCAGTATGTAGCTGCCAGACGGGAGTTTGCTGAAGTCTTCCCGGACATTTAACGTGTATTTGTTGCGTTTGTTCGCTTTTACTTCCCATCTCATCACTTCCTTCTTATCACTCCTGCGGTGCAGTCTTACTTCGTACTCACCCTCCTCACTTCCAAACGACAGATGAATCCTTAGCATTACCCGTTCGCGTTTCAAACTCAAAACCTTTGGCTTAGATTCTGTGGCAGGTCCACGCGTCTGAGACAGCACGGTATAGTCAATGACAGGCATCAAACAAGTCTACGTGGCTGGGCCGCCATTCATAAAAAGATGGATGACAGACCTGGCTTTGGACTGGAAGTGAGAAGGCTTGGGTTTCAGGTCATAACCTCCACGGCTTTCTTCAAGACTGGAGGCTAATGAAGGATTGGGCGAGAATAGGTCCCCGCCTAGGAGCCAGGCAAGCGCCGAACCATGTAAACCATCTCCAAAGCGAGAAAAGAATTCCCGGCGTGAAAAGCCCGGGAGTCTATGATTTCGGTCGGTCATGTTTTCTTTTTCTTTGTGCATAAGACAAACCATCGTTTCTTATTAAAGCATTCGTGAAACTCAAACCGATCTCCAGGTAGCCACGACGAGTGTCTTTCTCGTCGTGGGCTAGTTGAGCGGGACATGCCAACGACGAATTCAGAAGCCATATTCGTCGCGGCTAGCATTGGCAAAGTTGCTCCGGGGCAAGTGATAAAAGCCCAGCGATTGACATGCCGGTGAACCGCCTGGTGAAACGCACGCTCCGTCGCGCGTTGCATCAGAGTGCGCACAGCGCCCGCCCCCACCGCTAGGCCTCTCTGATCCCATGTTGCACCGAGACCTAGCTTAAGTTAGCCTCGAAGGCCCCTCGGGAGCCGACTGTCGTGCAGGCAAGAGAAAGACCTGCTCAATCAATATACAAGAACTCCGCCGAACTCAACATGGCGTGGCAGAAGTCGGACAATGCCTTCCATTGAGCCGTCGACTTTATGGGCGCATCATTTTTCTCATTTTCCAGATGCCCCATCCAGTGTTTTGTCAATTCATCGATTCCATCACATCCACCAAAAACAGTAAGAACTGAATTAGCGTGTACGGTCCACAGAGTACGACAGAAAAATTGTTAAACCGCTTTCCCTGGTTCGCCACCGTTTTGGGGGTGGTCATGTGCACACTCGCTCATAGCGTCTTACGGCTGATTTAATTTTGGCGAACGACACCGTTCTCAAAACTGAGCCGAACAAGGGATGCTCAGTTTTTCACCTGCAAGATCAAGTGCGATGGATATCTTGCAGAGCGGTAGAGCCGTTGAGTTGCCTTTTGGAAATCGGATTCTTGTGCCGTGAAGATATCGACGAATTTTTGCGGGTTCCGGTCCACTACCGGAAACCACGTGCTCTGAACCTGGACCATGATCCGGTGTCCCTTGCGAAAAGTGTGGTGACGGTCACGCAGGTCAATCTCGAGATGCGTCACTTGGTTGGGAACCATCGGCTCCGGCTCACGGAAGCTGTTCCGAAACTTGGCGCGAAACACCTCGCCTGCAACCAACATCTGAAAATCGCCCATTTCCACTCCGCGACCGTTTGCCGGAGTGTCACCCGGGAAAACGTCAATCAACTTAACGACAAAATCGGAATCCGTTCCGGTGGTAGAGATATAGATGCTCGCAACGACAGACCCGGCGATCGTGACATCCTCTTTTAAAACATCCGTCTGATAAACGAGGACGTCCGGCCGGGTTGCAGCGAAACGCTGGTCCTCCACCATCCATTCGTGTCCCTGGCTGGTGCGGATTTGGGTAGAAAAAGGCACAGGCTTTTGGGGATCGCTCAGGTAGGCATCGTGGATGTCGGGAAGCCCTTCCTGCGGAGGATTAAATGACAACTCTCGTTTGTTATTGAAGTAGAGTTGCTTTGGGCTAAAGTCCTTTGGCGGCCATTGCTCGTACCTGTGCCAGCGATTGCCGCCCGTCTCGAAAATGACCGCCCTGGGAGCATTCCAAAGCCCTTTGCCCTTGAGGTGGTAGGTGAAAAAGGGGTACTCAATCTCTTCTTTGAAGTGCTGCGAGGTCTTTGATCCGAACTCAATCTCGCCCAAACGGTCGCCCTCTTCGCGTCCCCACCCGCCGTGTTGCCATGGGCCGACAACGAGTGTGGCTTGATTGGTGGGATTCTCCTTTTGCATCGTATGGAAGATTGAAACAGGCCCGTAAAAATCTTCGGAGTCAAACCATCCCGAAACGATCAAGACAGGATGATTAACCCGTTTTAAGTAAGGCAAATAATTTTGGCTTTGCCAGTATTGGTCATAGGTTCCGTGTGCCATCAGCTCATTCCACTCACGGACTTCACCGTGAAAGTAGAGATCGTTGATCCGAGCCACTGGACCGACATCGAGAAAGAACTTGTAGCCCCACGGTGTCCCGTAGTCGAAATCGGGGGGATTGGGGTCGGACGGATTGCCGCGTCGGCGGGCATTGCGGGAAAGCCATGAGAATGAGAGCATGACGCGGAAGGCGCCATTATGGTGCCAGTCATCCCAAATGAACAGATCCGAGGGCGTGGCTTGTGGCGAGGAGGCCTTCAATGCTGGGTGAGCGTCAATCATCCCCATGGCCGCTTGCCAACCGGGGTATGATATACCCCACTGCCCCACTCGCTCGTTGTGATTGGGGATGTTTTTGAGAAGCCACTCGATCGTGTCATACGTATCGCTACTTTCGTCGACATCCTTCGGACCCCTTTTGTCGGGCACATAGCGTCTCATCAGCTCAAACTGGCCCTCGGATTTGAACTTTCCCCGGACATCCTGGAAAACAAATATGTAGCCATCATGGTCAAACTTCTTCGATGGCCCCAGCTGTTCCTGATATTCGCCGGGGCCGTAAGGAGCGATCGAATAAGGTGTACGGAAAAGCATGATGGGGTATTTCTGCGAGGTGTCCTTCGGGGCGTAGACGATCGTGAAGAGCTTGACGCCGTCCCGCAAGGGGATCATGAATTCGGCTTTATCGTAGCGATCCTTGATTGTGAAATCGCCCGAAGCTCCTTTGTGGCAGCCGCAAAGGCAGACGAAAGCCGTGAGAACCACAGCTCGAATGAAGGTCGTAGCAACTCGTGTTATCATAGCAAGCCTGTTTGAATTTGACTGTCATGTCGACAGTCGATGTCTGCCGATGCGGCCAAACCAGAAAAGCCTCTAGCGTGAGCGAAGCCATCCACTAAAGGTCTTCGCTTGAGTCACTGCTGAAGCTTCCTTGCAAACCGTGGTGGCAAGTCACATCCATGGTCCATGCGGTCGGACTCAGCGCTCTGAGCAAAGGGCCAGTTGATTCTCTGCAGCAAGGGCTGATTTCGACAAGAGGGTGCTGCACCGCAATCGCAGCTGATTTCGCTCTCATCGAGAACCCACGGTCTCTGGTCGGCTGGGGTCAATGAAACACCAGGCTAAGGCAGCTGCTAGTACCACAATGCTGCCAAAATGAAGTCCCCAAGTCCAACCAGCGCGGGCGGCGATATAGGGTGTCAGGACAGGCGCTAGGAGACCCCCCACATTTCCAACTCCGTTCATGATGCCTCCGGCGGCTCCCACCTGGTTTTTTCCAGCTTCAATCGCGGAAGCCCAAAACGGGCCCTCTGAGCTGGCAGCGAAGCCAAGGGCCATGGACAGCAGTGTTACCATGGCCAGGGGTGTAGTCAGGTTTGTGCCGACATAAAGGAAGAGAGCACTGAGGATCAATCCCCCCACGCTGACAGTCCGCCGGCTGGCTTTCACACCCCAGTACGGAATTAACCAGTCTGCCACCCAACCGCCCACAGGCATCATCGCCATCATCGTCAGCAACAGTGCGGTCGTATAAATGGCGCTTTGACTCTGGGCAAGGTGGCGAATCTCTCCAAAATAGTAGTAGATCCAATAGAAGAAAATGTACTCAAAATAGTTCAGAGCAAAATACCCAAAGGCAAGGAGCACAAGGTTCCGATTCCTTAACAACGCGCGCCAGGAAAAAGTTCCCTTCGTTTCGACATCTCCAGTTGGAATCGGGTCAACTTCGGCAGACTCCTTGACGGTGGAGTCGTCGGGAGACTCAGCCGAGTGATCGCGGACATACCAGAACCACCCGACGGTGACCATGATCGTAACCGTTGCTGCCAAAACAAAGGGGACCCTCCAGCCATAAAGAGTAATTAACCAGGACACGAGAACTGGCGTAACCGCACCTCCCAGTGGCGCCCCAGCCAGAATCAGTCCCTGGGCGCGGGCGCGGCTCGACAAAGGAACCCAGTTAGCCGTCATCCTGCCACAGGCGGGATAGAGTGGAGCCGTGCAGATGCCAAAGGCGAACCGAATCGCCAGAAAGGAAGGCAGTACCCCAATATACTCGCTGATTCGGCTAGCCGCAGCCGTCAACGCAGTAAACAGCGTCGCACCCACCCCCATAACGGTCAAAGTTAGACGCGGTCCGAAACGATCTGTCAGCCAGCCACCCGGGACCATGAACAGCGCGTAGCTGAGGATAAACGCCGAGAAGATACTCCCCATTTCGGTCTCAGAAAAGCCGAACTCTTTGATGATGTGAGGACCAGCAATGGACATAATAGTCCGGTCTATATAGCTCATGAAGCTCAAAACGGCCATCAAACTCACAATGCCCCATTGGGTCGGGCTGACGTTCGAGGTTTCTTTAGTCCTGATGTTTTCCATTGCTGTCATGATCCGGTGGCAGCACGTTCGGCAGCAGCCAGAGTGGCGTCAATATCTTCTTCACTGTGCGCCGTCGAGAGATACCACCTTCCATCCGGCAGCACCAGAACTCCCTCGTCAAGAAGGGCTAGCGCAAAGTCGCTGTAGAGCAACTGGTCTGCTGCCAAGGTCTCGCGATAATTCCGGGCAGGCTTTTCCATAAAAGAGAGGTGGAAAACAGGCCCACCGCCGGCAGTCACGACGCTAAATCCGCGGGCCCGCAGAATGTTTTCCAAACCTTGCCGCAGCCTTTCACCCCGTCGCCAGAGATCAACATAAACTGCGCCCTCATTGCGGCAGAGGACACCCAGCACAGCCTTGGCTGCTGACAAACAGAGAGGATTGCCATTGAGAGATCCTGCGTGCACAACTTTTCCACTGGCAATCAGGTCCATGATCTCAGTCTTGCCAGCTAAGACGCTAAGAGGAGTACCGCCACCTATGGCCTTGGCATACGTGGCTAGGTCTGGAGTGACGTTATAGAAGCCCTGCGCCCCCTGCAGGTGCAAACGAAAGCCCGTGATGACCTCATCAAAAATCAAGAGCGCGCCATACTTCCTGGAAATTTCTCGAAGCATATTGAGGAAACCAGGCTCCGGAGGAATGCATCCACTATTGCAAAGCAAGGGTTCACAAATTACCGCCGAGATCTCAGCGCCGTATTGCTCAAACGCCCTCTGCACTCCTTCGAAGTCGTTCCATTCGACTATGACAACACTGTCGTGTGGACGTTGTCCCTGGGCGACTCGAATTGGCGCTCCCCGGGCCTCATCAATCTCTGCAAGCGTCGGATGGTAGCTCACCAAAACACTGTCCGCCCAGCCGTGATAATGTCCTTCAAACTTCAAAAACTTTGGACGCCCCGTGAAGGCGCGGGCCAGCCGCAGGGCTAACTGGACAATTTCGGTTCCACTGTTGGCAAAACAAATTCTCTGGGCGCAAGGAATGATGCCAGCCATTTTTTCAGACACTTCAAACTCGAGATCGTGTTGCGCCCCAAAGGTCAGGCCCTGATGGAGCTGGCTCGCAATGGCTTCCACGATCTCAGGCGGCGCATGTCCCAGGATCAAAGGTCCCCAGGCAAGTCCGTAGTCTACATAAGCGTTGCCATCTACATCGAAAACTCGCGAACCAAGGCCACGTTCAAAGTAAAGCGGGCAGGGTCGTGCATTGCGGCGCAAGCCACTGGATACCCCTCCGGCCAGCGATTCTTGGGCGCGCTGGAACCGGCCTAAAGATTGTCGGGTTTTCTTGCGTACGTTTTCTTCCCGGCGTTCCGAACTAAGACTCCTTGTCATGAATTGACTCCTTATCGAAGTTCTTACAGGTCTGGAGACAACGCATTTCCGTGACTTGATGGAGAACCTCCATCAGATCATTGCCCAGGAACCTCGCCAATTCTCTACTTAGACGGGACACGATGTAAACAAGGAAGATGCAATGGATTAGGGACTTCGGATACGGTTGGGACATGTAGATCCGCAGCTGTTCTCGCCGTTGAAACACCCAGGTTTGTCGACTCGGTACGCTGTCAATTTTCGTGACCTACGCCGGACAGCACCAGCGACAAAGTGTCCTACCGGCCTCATCACCGCAGAAACCAGTCGATGTGAATTACCAGAGTGGCAGATTGGGAATCCAGTTGGGACGAAATGGATCCATAAACTCCCCAGCCTCACCTTTTTCTGTATGGTAGCTGGCGTACTTCTCAAGTTTTTCGCGGTCCAGTTCGACACCCAGTCCGGGCCCGTCGGGCACGTCAAAGTGGCCATTTTGATAGACGAAGGGCCTGGTAATGATGTCGTCTTTCTGGTGGTGATAGTGAGAGTCGGGAGGATGAGTCATGGTAGGGGTGGCGGCGGCGAGATGAAGTTGCGCGGCCGTCGAGATACCCAGCTCTCGATCACTGTGCAATCCCAATCCCAGCTGGAATGTCTCGCAGATCCCCGCGAGTTTACGGTTGCCCGAGAATCCGCCCCAATAGTGAATGTCCCCCAAAATAATGTCAATGCAACGGGTCCGGACCGCCAGGGGGATGTGATCGAAATTGATGACACACATATTGGTTGCAAAGGGGACAGGGACATCACGACGGACCAGTGACATTCCTTCGATCCCCCAAACCGGATCCTCCGCAAACTCCAGGTTGTATTCCATCATTCGACGCAGAATATTGATCGCCGTTTCCACAGACCAGGTTGCGTTTGGATCAAAGCGAATCACAGCTCGCACGCACTCCAGTTCCTCTTCGGGAGGAAGGACTCCACCCTTGATCTTCAAACAATCGAAGCCGTGTTTCTCAACCAGCTCTTCAGTGTGGGCTAACAGGCTGGACGGTGAATCTTCTCCGCCGATTCCGTCCGGGGACTTATAGCGAAAGAAAAGATAGGCCGCGAAGGGAATTCGATCTCGAAATTTTCCCCCCAGCAAGGCACAAACCGGGCGGTTGAGAGCTTTTCCCATGATGTCCCAGCAAGCCATCTCTACGGCTGCCATGATGTGCGGAGAAAGAAAAGTCTCGTAGCTGATCCGGAAGACCTGCAGTTTCCGGGCAAACTGCTCGATCTGGAAGGGGTCGCAACCGAGAATCAGGGGTTTGGCAAACTGCAAAGCTCTGATGGTAGCTTCGCCCCCGTAGGTTTCCCCAAGCCCCACAATTCCTTCATCAGTGATCAGTTCAAGAATCGTTCTGGTCGTTCCTGTTTCCACCCCCAGGCTCCAACGCAGGGGCGCCGCCGTGGGAACGGTGACGGTGGTCAACTTGTAATCGATGATTTTCAAAGTGCTCTTCTCGTGTTCACAGGACTCCATATTCGGCAAAGACTTCGGCTACTTTTCTACCCTTTTGGAACTCACTGCCAACGATTTTTTCGCGCGCAGCCTTGGTCTCGGCGTAAGCCACAACATCTTCAATTGCGACAGGCGGAATAACGACGATTCCATCATAGTCGGCCAGCACATAGTCCCCGGGATTGACTTGAACC
>JBGOVH010000084.1:0-8427 GCA_041478005.1 Terriglobia bacterium
CCCTTAGACGAGGGGGGACTTCAGGGGGGTGGTGCTTGGAAGTTTGCAGACCTCCCCCTGGCCCCCTCCTTACCCGCTCCTTGTGCAAGGAGGGGGAACGTCATTTTCAGAGGAGTCATTCGGTGCCGCCACGACTGATGAAAATACTTCTCATTGACCGTACTCCCCCTGCAGGTGTGAAAAAATTGGGAGCGTCGTAGGGAACGGACGCTGTTCCGTTCCTTGTTGAGTGACGAAACCATTTTTGCAACAGTCTTCCACTATTTTCAGGAGACCACAGGATTTCGGAATTTTGAGATTTTACTCGGAGGCTTAAGATGAATCGCCGCGAGGCATTACGAATCATGGGGAGCGGGTTTGGTATGCTGGGGCTGGCCAACCTCGCAGGCAATTCCACTCTGGCATCAGGCCCACTCGAGGTCAAACCTACTCACTTCCCTCCCAAAGCCAAACACGTCATTTACTTGTTTCTAAACGGCGGGCCGTCCCAGGTGGATACCTTTGATCCTAAACCCATGCTGGACAAATATCACGGGAAGCCCGTGCCCAGCGGCAATTTGAAAACCGAGCGTAAGACCGGGAATTTGTTGCGCTCTCCATTCAAGTTCATAAAGTACGGGCAGAGTGGCATTGAGGTAAGCGAGATTTTTCCACTATTGGGCAAGCATATCGATGAAGTCTGTGTGATTCGTTCCATGTACACAGACCGCCCCAATCACGAGCCCTCACTGTTTCGCCTGAACTGTGGCCACCCGCTTCCGGGCCATCCGTCAATGGGATCCTGGTTGACCTACGGTCTGGGCACTGAAAATCAGAATTTACCGGGATTCGTTGTGCTTTGTCCGGGGCTTCCAGTTGTTGGACCTCAGTTGTGGAGTTCCAGTTTTTTGCCTGCGGTGCATCAAGGGACGTACATCCCCAACAATGAAAGCGATCCGGAAAAACTGATACAGCATCTGAAAAACAAGAAATACAATCTGGAGGAACAACGCCACCAGCTCGATCTCCTCAGTCGTCTAAACCAGCTCCACAAGGAGAAAGAAGGATCCGATCCTCAATTGGAATCAGGCATCCAGTCGATGGAGATTGCCTATCGCATGCAAACCGAAGCCATGGATGCCTTTGACGTGCGTAAAGAGAGCGAAGCCACTCAAGCGCGATACGGGGATTCTGATTTTTCCCGAGGTTGCCTGCTGGCGCGGCGACTGGTCGAGCGCGGGGTTCGCATGGTCCAAGTCTATTTTGGCAATTCCCAGCCCTGGGACAATCATGATGACATCCTGATTCACCGTAAACTCGCGAACCAGGCAGACCGACCCATTTCGGCTCTCTTGGATGATCTCAAACTCAGAGGGCTTCTGGAAGAAACAGTCGTGATGATTGGGGGAGAATTTGGAAGGACTCCCGCGGTTGAGGTCAGTGGATTGGTCAGCGTGCAAAATGGTCGAGACCACAATAACCACGGCTTTTCCATGTTGCTGGCGGGCGGGGGAATTAAGGGCGGGTTGACTTATGGCGCCACTGACGATTTTGGATTCAAGGCGGTAGACAAGCCAGTCAACCCCAATGATGTTCACGCCACGATACTGCAATTACTCGGGCTGGATCACACCAAGCTTACCTACCGGTACAGTGGACGGGACTTCAGGCTCACTGACGTTGAGGGAAATGTCATAAAAGAAATCCTGGTGTGAATCTCATTTCTCATCCGGATCCAAAGGTTCATGAGAAACCTCTCTTAACGGAGTGCAACGCACTTTCTGTTTAAGTTCAGTGATCTCATCCAGCTTGCAATGGCCTCCTCCGTGCAAGGCGTTTGCAGCTCCAGCCGCCATAGAAAGGATTCCAAGCTGCTGGAGAGAGTCTCCATAAAACAATCCTGCAGCCAGCCCGGCTAGTGTGGCATCGCCTGAACCGACGCTGTTTCTCACCTCGATCTGGGGCGGCGTGAAGAGATACTTCTCGCCTTTGGAGGCGAAGACTGCCCCGCCTGCTCCCATTGTAATCATGACCAGATCTATTCCCGTCTGGAGAAGACGATCGACAGCTGTGGCTGCATCGGATGAAGTATGAACGGGTTGGTCCAAGAGAGCTGCCGCTTCTTCATGATTGATTTTTAAAAGGTAGGGTCTGGCTTGTACAGCTTGACTCAATGGAAACCCGGAGGAATCCAGCAGCGTCCGTTTGCCGGCAACATGGGCCATGGAGATCAGTTGAGCATAAGTATCGGCATTCAACCCAGGAGGGAGGCTGCCTGAAATGACTACAAGTTCGGCCCCTTCCAGCAACCTCTGATAACTTTCAGTGAAGGACAAGAATTCTGCAGAGTTGATCTCAGCACCCGGCTCGTTGATCACTGTTTGATGGTTGGTTTTGTGATCTTGCAGGATGAAACACGTGCGGCTCTCATTTTGAATCGGGCAGCTTTTGAATGAGATCTTCTCGCGCTGCAAGTCACGCGCAATGAATTCTCCCTTCTGTCCACCTAGGAAACCAGTCAGAATGCAGGGAGCCCCGAGTGTTCCAAGAACACGAGCAACGTTGACTCCTTTTGACCCGGCCTGGCGGCGAGTCCGCTGCGATCGATGAACCTTCCCGATCTGCAAATCGTCAACTTCAATAATCTCATCCACTGCCAGGTTGGGACAAACGACTAAGATCATCAAACGACTCCGCTCAAACGAGAAGGACTATAGGACATTGTCAGCCGCTGTCCGTTGTTAGCGCTCAGTCGACCTGCCAAATGACTCCGAACCCCGAACTCCGGACTCTGAACAGACTCATGCCCAATCTCGAATTAAAATGGCCTTGGTATAGACTGGCTGGAAGCCAGCTTTCTCATAATTTCGTTGTGAGGTGCTGCCAGGCAAAGTGCTGGCCACTGCCATATCTGAATCGAGATCTCTGGCCCAGGAACAACGGGCAAGGATCTGTGCGCTTTGGACGCCCTGCCTACGATAGGAAGGCCGCGTGCTATCGCCAACGAACATGGCTAGGCGGTTATGAATCGACAGGGCAGCCCCGCCGGCGGGTTCCCCATTCAGCCAAGCCAATGAACAAATGCAGGCGCTGAAAATAGTTTCGAGATCACCGAGTATCTTCGAAGTAATTGCTTCACCTTCAAAGAATCCTGCGGCCACGGTATTTGCCCATAGTATCGAGTCAATGGGGGAAGTTTGCCGAACCTCTACTTTAGAGGCGTGTAAATGAACCGACTTTGCCCTATCCAAAGGGCAAATGAGAACCGTGTTAAACTCAGCCAATCGATAGCCGCTCCTCCCGAGCAAATCCAGAAGAGAAGGGTTTGCCAGCGGGCAGAGCTCAATATGCACCGCCGAGCCGCGACTGTGATAAAAGATTTCTACCTTCTCCAGTTCGCTGAGACTGACTGGCCCATGCATCCCTAACCCCAGAACGTGAGTCAAAGGGGAGCCTATTCCTGCAAAAATAGCGTAACCGCTCCCAACCGCCTCAATAGCAGTACCGGAATCTGGACTCAGGCGCATCTGGGCCTGGGCACACTCCACCCCAACCAGGGCCTCACCTGCCTCCAGGCGTTGTGCTAGTGTCAAGTCTGACAAGATCATAAATAGGATCTCATCTGGTTTGTCGGATGTAAATTGACTGGAGTTTGTCTGTCCGATAGTCCGTTGTCAGTCGTCAGTTGTCAGCTGCAAATAAACAAGTCTCCTCGAGTTCATGTTCTTACTCGAGTTCGACCTCGGAGAATTCTTTGGCTCCTTTGCCTCTAATTAGAACAAACAACTGACCACTGACAACGGACAACTGACTACCCTTTACCACCACCCCAGGAATCTCCACCAGACGAGTCCGACACCTGCCCAAATCATGATATTCAGGATTGAAACCAAAAACCCGAGTTGCCACCAAGTTCGCTGATTGACATAGCCTGCACCGAAATAAATGGGTGCGGGTGTCGTACCGAAATGAGTGAGGCAGGCATTAAGGTTAGAAAAGTAAGCCAGCAGCAAGACAGCCAAATAGGGAGGAGCTCCGGCTGCCAAAATGACCACGAGAAAAGGGATATACATGGCCGTAGCGTGGGCTGTAATACTGGCAAATCCATAATGCACGTAAAAATAGATAAGCAACAACAGGGCCAGCGCAGCCCCCCAGCTCCAGCCAACCGTGAGACTGGAAGCGCTCTGAGCAAACCATTGAGTAACACCGGCTCCAGAAAGCGATTTCGCCATTTGGAGCAAACCACCATACCAGATAAAAACATCCCAGGCGGCCCGCTCAGCGAGGGCATCGTTCCAGTCCAGTACGCCACTCAAAAGCAACAGGCCAACTCCCAGCAACGCAACCAAACTGGCATCTATCATATGCCAGGAGGAAGTCATCCACAAGGCCGCCACCAAAGCAAAGACCAGAAGCATGACTTTCTCAGGGCCCGACATGGGCCCCATTTTTGCAAGTTCATCGTTTGCCAACTGATGAGCTTCCGGCGTGTGTCGAATATCAGGAGGGAAAACCCGGTAGATCAAGATGGGCACCAGCCAAAGACCGACCAGACCGGGAACGATCGCTCCCAACGCCCACTGACTGTAGCTTAGGTCGACATTTGTCTCTTGCCTTGCCATCTTGGCTATCAAAACATTGGAAGCTTGACCGGTGAGAAACATTGCACAAATGATGACGTCACACTGGTACATCAAGGTCATCAAAAACGCACCGAGCCTCCGAGCGCTTGTCTGTGGCCAGGATTGATACGCCTCCGACAAGCTTTTGCCGATTGGGAAAAGGATTCCTCCTGCCCGAGCTCCATTGGAGGGAATCACCATGGCTAAGATCATATCGGTCGAGATGAGCGCGTAACCAAGGCCCAGGGAAGTATGTCCTATTTTGCGAATGAACAAGTAGGCGATGCGGCGGCCCAGGCCGGTCTTGATCATACCTCGGGAGATGAAGAACGCAGCTAGCACCAGCCACACAACCGGATCTGCGTACCCCACCAAGGATTGGGCTACTGGCAAGGCTCCGCTCAACGGCATGGCCATCACCCCGAATAGCACGATCGCTCCTCCGGGCATCGGCTGCAGGATAAGACCGAATATCGTGGCTACGAAAATGGCCAGCAACCGTCTTGCTTGCCAGGGAAGGAGACTATGAGAGAGCATCCAATAGACAGCCAGGCCTGCCAGCACCATAATACTCCTAGAGATGAGATGACTTCGCGAAGTCATCTGCGGCGAGAGTTGTTGCTTCTGGGTTGGACTGCTTGCTGTCGAAGTTGCCGGGATCATAGGGCCGTTCAAAAGCCTTGCTCAGGTTTTCGTGATGAACATCAGGTTAGTAGCGAAGCAGAATTAGCATTTTTCAAAGCGGTTCATCTTATTCGATTCCTGGAGACTAGGACAATTTGAATGTGGGAACTACTCCAGCAGGGCCCCGTCAAAGTCCCGCAAGTGATTGTACTGCGATTTGGCTCGGGCACCTGACCTGGTCTCCGCCGTTCAGTAGCCCAACCGTCAGCGAGGGCGGAGAACTTTGACGGGGCTGTGTTTGCTACAGTCACACACCTTGCCAAGCAAACTCAAAAAACATAAACTTAATGGCAGGCATTCTTTGGTTTTCCAGCCCAAAGAGGCTGAGCTCGCTTGCGCTAGTCGGTGCAACAGAAAGGGAATCATGCCCATCACCATTACCAACCTAATTGCGCGTGATATCCGCTTTCCTACTTCGCGCTCCTTGGCTGGTTCAGATGCAATGAACCCTGATCCAGACTACTCTGCGGCTTACGTCGTGCTTGACACAGACAGTCCTGACGGACTGGAAGGGCATGGACTCACTTTTACCATCGGTCGAGGGAATGAGCTCTGTGTGGCCGCCATCCTGGCTCTGAAACCGCTGGTCATAGGAAAGACATTGGATTCCTTCACAAGCAACATGGGGGCCTTCTGGCGCATGATCACTGGGGACAGTCAATTGCGCTGGGTAGGCCCAGAGAAAGGGGTCATCCACCTGGCCACTGCTGCTGTCGTGAATGCGGTTTGGGACCTTTATGCCAAGAGAGAGAAAAAGCCGTTGTGGAAACTCCTCGTGGATATGACTCCAGACCAACTGGTTTCCTGCATTGATTTTCGATATATCACGGATGCTCTCACTCCAGAACAAGCCCTCGATATTTTGAATCGAAACGCAACCACAAAGGCAACGAGGGAAGCCGAAATGCTGGAAAATGGATTTCCGGCCTACACAACATCGGCTGGCTGGCTCGGATACTCGGACGATAAGCTTCGCCTCCTTTGCCGTGAGGCCATAGCGAACGGCTGGAGCCATTTCAAGATCAAGGTCGGAAGAGATGTTGAGGATGATATCCGTCGTTGCACGATCATACGTGAGGAAATCGGCTGGGAGCGAAAATTGATGATGGATGCCAACCAATGCTGGGACGTGCAAGCGGCCATCAACACCATGCAGCGTCTGGCGCGCTTTAACCCGTGGTGGATCGAAGAACCCACTAGCCCGGACGATGTTCTGGGACATGCCGCTATTGCGAGAGCTCTTGCTCCCATTGGTGTGGCAACGGGCGAGCATTGCCAGAATCGGGTTGTTTTCAAACAGCTGATGCAAGCCAACGCCATCCAGTTCTGCCAGATTGACAGTTGCCGATTGGGCGGAGTCAACGAGATTCTGGCAGTCCTGCTCATGGCAGCCAAGTTCGAAATCCCTGTCTGTCCTCATGCAGGCGGAGTTGGCTTGTGCGAGTACACGCAACACCTCTCAATTTTTGACTATATTGCCGTCAGCGCTTCCCTGGGAAATCGTATTTTGGAATACGTCGATCATCTCCACGAACACTTCTTTGATCCGGTCACTATGAAGAATGGCTGCTACCTGCCTCCGAAGATCCCTGGCTACAGCATCACCATGCGTCCCGAGACGCTGGATAAATATGAGTTTCCGAACGGCGCGGCTTGGAGGGTCTAACCAAACTACTTTTTCTCTTCTTCAGTCGTCCCTGCGGGACTCCTTGGGTTTGGATATTTTGGAGTGCGGCAGCTGGCTGCTACATAACATCAATGCCAGGTCGAATCGAGGTTCCGACCCTAGGGGACAGCTCCAGCTGGCGCCAGGCAAAGCGGCAGCAAGCAGCCGCACTCCATGAACCACTGAGTCAGGGAAACTTGGGAATTTGAAAGGTTCTACGCTAAACTGATTCTTGCAAAGGAGAATCTATGCACAATGACGAAAAACGCATTGCGGTGTTTATCGATTTTGAGAACGTCGCTATGGGCGTGAAAGAAAGCAAACATGGCGACTTTAATATCGAGCTGGTTCTTAGACGGCTGGTGGAAAAGGGTAAGATCATGGTGAAGCGGGCTTATTCCGACTGGCACCGCTATGCCGAATTCAAGCGAGCCTTCCATCAAGCGGCCATCGAACTCATCGATGTCCCCCAAACTCGCTACAGTGGCAAGAATAGCGCGGACATCCGCATGGTAGTGGACGCGCTCGACCTGTCTTATCAGAAAGAACATATTGACACGTTTGTGCTGGTCTCAGGAGACAGCGACTTTTCTCCGCTGGTCTCCAAGCTCCGAGAAAACGGCCGCTATGTGATCGGCATGGGAGTGAAGCAGTCCTCTTCTGATCTGCTGATTAACAACTGCGATGAGTTTATCTTCTATGAGGACCTGGTCCGGCCCACAGAAGCCGTCCCGGTGGTAGATCCAAAGCTGCATCACCTTTCACCGAAGAAGGCCGAGGCGATCCGGCTGGTGATGGAAACCTACCAGGCTTTGCAGCGCGAAGGCAAAGAGGTGATCTACGGATCGATGATCAAGCAGACGCTGATCCGCAAGCTCCCTTCATTCAATGAGAACTACTACGGTTATCCCATGTTTTCGCGGCTGCTGGAAGATGCCGCCGAAAATAATTTGATAAGGCTAACCAAAGATCATAGGAGCGGCGGCTACGTCGTGACCATCCCCGCCGAGGCCCCAGGAGCCGTGGCAGAAGGAGCAACGGCTCCAACCGAAGGTGGACAGGAGGGAGTATCAGTCAGTGAGGCCTCCAGAGAAAGCGTGTCCCTCGCGTCTACTCCGGCTTCCGTTGACCCCCGAGATCGCTTCCGCCGGTCTCGTTGGGAGCGCGGACGCTCATCCAGAGCTCCCTACAGGGCCGGAGAATCATCCCGTGGCGCCTCGCAATCCCCTGTTCAGCCCGCGGCAGCCTCTTCGGAGATAACGGCATCGGCTGCAGCCGACGCCGAGACAGTTGAGGTTCAGGTCCAATCCCAAGCGTCACAAAACGTTGAAGCAATGGCAACTCTTTCTGTGGGGACGGCTGCCGGTCAGACCACGGGTGAGATAACTCTGTTGCCAGCCTCATCCCCCGCCTCCTCTGAGTCACAGGCACCGGAGGCTCAGCAACCAACGCATGAAGGAACAGCAGTGGCAA
>JBGOVH010000078.1:0-8567 GCA_041478005.1 Terriglobia bacterium
ATAAAACCTAATGAATATTATGAAATTTTATGCAGGGTTGGAGACCAAGGCGTTTGCAGTTTGTAGCGGCCTTCTGACTCTGCGGCTTTTCGTCGCGGCCCACGAAAAAATCCGGGCAGCATCCTCAATCCATGCTAGAAATCAGATCTGCAACATGATTTACAAGGCAGGAATTCAGTTGGCGTGTAGCTACATTTAGAGTTACATTAGTGGTATGAGATTCGAATGGGACGAGGCCAAGAACAAGGCAAACATCCGAAAGCATGGCTTTGATTTTGCCGACGCTTGGACGATTTTTGAGGGCCCATTAATCTGGATCGCTCTGGCGACTACGACGAGGATCGGTGGAAAGGATATGGATTGCTGAACCGCCGGGTGGTCGCCGTCGTATTCACCGAGCGTAAGCCCGATATCCTTCGAATCATTTCTTTGAGAAAGGCAACCGCCTATGAAAGCAAAAAATACGAAGGAAAAATCAAGAACAGACTGGGCACGTATTGATGATATGAAGGACAAAGATATCGACCTGTCTGATATTCCGGAGGCCGATGAAGCATTCTTCAGAACTGCCGTGCGCTGGCCCGGTCATAAGCGGCAGATTACTTTGCGGCTGGATCCTGACATCGTAGCCTTCTTCAGAAGACAAGGTAAAGGCTATCAAACCAGCATCAACGCCGTGCTCAGAAAATATGTGGAAGCACATTCCCGGTGAAAGCAGCTCTAAGTTGGCCTGAGAATTCTGATAATCATAACCTCGTCGTCGGCCCTACCGCAGAGTCGCCTTCTGACTCAGCGGCTTTTTGTCGCGAACCACCAAAAACCACAAGACTGTGGGTTCATGAGGATTGTAATTTGTGGGATGCCTGCCCAAGATTGTTGGCACGCTCACAACACGTTGCCTTGCGAATCCATCAGGACCACGGGACCAAGGTTCAAATCTCGAATTTCCTTTTCAATTTTTGTCAAGTCGCCGACAATCACCACGACAGCTTTGGAAGGATCAATGTACGTGAGGGCCGCTGCCTGAGCTTGTTCCAAGGTAATGTTTTCAATCGCACCTGGATATTTCTGAATCTCCTCCAGCGGCAAATCGTAGGAAACCATGTCGAACACCTGCTCCGTCAGCCGACCAAGCGTTTCAAACCTTTGCGCGTATCCTCGCGTCAAATTAGACTTGGCCATTTCTAGCTCGGTGGCCGTAATCGGTTTTTCTCCGCGGATCTGCTTCAACTCCTTGCGAAGTTCAATCACAGTTTCCCGGGTAAAGCGAGTCTGCACTCCTGCCCCGCCGGCCCAGAAGCCCAAATTACGGCCATAAGCAAACCCTGAAGACGCGCCATAGGTGTAGCCTTTGTCTTCGCGAAGGTTGAGATTGAGCCGGCTTGAGAAGGCGCCTCCCAAAACCATATTCATCAGCTCAATGGCATAAATGTCGGCCACTTTTCTCTTCGGGCCAATCGAACCGATACGGACTTGCGACTGAGGGGCATCCTGGCGGTCGACTAGAACAATCGTCAACTCCTGGGGAGGATCCACCAAAGGAACTTGTGGGGAAGGGAAAGATCCCGCATTCCAACTCCCCAAACAGCCCTCCACCAGCTGCACAGCCTCGTCCAAGGCAATGTCACCTGCAAGGACTAAAACGGAATTGTTCGGCCGCCAAAAAGTGCGATAGTAACTTTCGAGGTTTGACCGCTGAAGTTTCTGAACAGAAGCCTCGTTGCCAGCTGTTTCCCTGCCAAAGGGATGATGATCGCCAAACAATACGGATCTAAATATGCTTCGTGAAATAGCTGCGGGATTATGTCGCTCCTGTAAGATACTGTCCAATCGATGCTTTCGCTGTCTTTCAAGTTCATCCGATGGAAATGTCGGATTCAGAATAATGTCGGCCATCAGATGTAGAGAAGGTTTGAGGTTTTTCTTCAGGGCATCCAGAGTGACATGCGCAACTTCAGATTCCGCCGAAGTGCTAAGCACCGTTCCAAGCTGGTCGAGTTCTGCCTGGATTTGCAGTGCAGACCGTGAAGCCGTTCCTTCGTCCAGCATTTCTGCTGTCATCCAAGCTGTACCTGGCAGACGTTCAGGATCTGAAGTTGAGCCGGATTTCAGAACGAGTCCGACGGCAACCTTTGGCAGTTCATTTCGTTCGGACACAATCACAGTCATTCCATTACGAAGTTCTGCAGAACTGAAAGTAGGCGGAAGGAACCCTCTCCTGATCCCAATGATCGGAGCCTGGCTGCGGTCGAACTCGGTAGCTTTGGGGCGATCCGAAACCTCGGGCACAAAAGAAATGACCAGGGGGTTCGGATGATCTAGAAATTGGTGCACAGCTGCTTGGATGTCCCTGTTGACGATCTTTTGGTAGCGTCCATAATCCCTCGCAAAATAATCGGGAGACCCCAAGTAAGTATTGTATTGGTTGAGCAGATCGGCTTTACCACCAAAACCTCCGAGACGCTCCAGGCCGCTAATAAAGTCATATTCCTGTTTGGCCTTTTCCCGCAGCAGCTCTTCCTCCGTTGGGCCGGTTTCGGCAAAATGGTTGATTTCTTCCAAAATGATCTTTTCCAACTCCTCCAGACTATTTCCGGGTCTAGCCGTGGCAATAATCCCGAATAATCCCGAGATCTCCAGAGAATAGTTAAACGCTGAAACGTCGGAGGCAATTTGCTTCTCGTAAACCAATGTCCGGTAGAGACGTGAATTTTTCCCTTGCGAAAAAATTCGTGAAGCCAGGTCCAGCTCGGCATCGCCCGGCTTAAAATAGGCTGGAGTCGGCCAAACCATGTAAACCCTGTCCTGTGGAACCCGGTCTGAAACTACGATACGTTTTTTCCCATCCAAGCCTGGCACCCAGTGCCTGGGGCGTTCCAGAGCCGGCCCTGGGGTAAAGGGGCCAAAATATTTGTCGACAAGACGCCGGGCTTGATCAAATTCAAGATCTCCGGCTACCACCAAGCTGCAATTGTTAGGCGTGTAGTAGGTATTAAAAAAGTCTTTCACATCTTCAAGCGAAGCCGCGTCCAAGTCTTCCTGAGAGCCAATGACAATCCACGAATACGGATGCCCCTTGGGAAAGAGGTTTTCAAAAATCATCTGGATCGCACGTCCGTAGGGAACATTCTCGTAGCTCTGACGGCGTTCGTTCTTGACCACATCCCGCTGATTGTCCAATTTTTCCTGGCTCAGAGCATCCGCCAGAAAACCCATGCGATCGGATTCCAACCACAAGGCATATTCCAGCGATTCGCTCGGAACAGTTTCAAAATAGTTAGTTCGGTCAAAACTCGTAGTGCCGTTGACACCGCCTTCGCGAAGATTGGCTCCAGCCCTCTCGATGTAAGTGATGTATTTGGCGTTGGCGTTTTTCGAGCCTTGAAACATCATATGTTCAAAGAGGTGAGCAAAGCCTGTGCGGCCAGGCTTTTCGTTCTTTGAGCCGACGTGATACCACAAGTTCACGTGGACCACCGGAAGCTTTTTGTCCTGGTGCAGGATCACCTGCAGGCCATTGTCCAAACGGTATTTCTCAAAAGTGATTTGGGGTACGAATTGAGACAAGAAAAAGTCCTCCATCAAGTTTAAGGCTTTAAGTGCATAGGGGAGTTAAATCAGAAGTCATCAAAAAAATCTTCTTTTGGTTTTTTAGACTGTCCGGTAAATATCCATTTCCCCAGAAACCCTCCGAAGACAACCGCGACAGCTCCAAGGCCGATGCCGAAGTAGTTACTTTTCGTAATGCGCGGCTCTAATATCGAAGCTTCAGGGATGTTTGGCGGGAAAAAAACCGTGACTCGCTTGCCGGCAGCATATTTTGCCAGCATTTCGCGCGCTTTCTCTTCTGAATTATAGCCACCTCCAGTCCGTGTGACCCGATGCGATCGATATCGCCGCCCTCCGACTTCGTATTGATATTCAACACTCACTCGATATCCCCACTTCGTTGTCGGTCGTGAATACGACGCACTGACGATTTCCCCAGGAGTTGTTGACCAGGAAAAGCTAGCTTTGTCCTGGCGAATATCGTCTACACAACGATACCCCAACATGATCCCAACGAAGGCAAACCCGCCACCTACCAAAATTGCCCACAATTTCATTTGCTGTACCCCGCTTTATGGCTTCCTAGCGTACTACTCTCTCCCCCCGATCACCCTTCCAGTTTCCAAGGCGCGCGGTACTGGCGGGTAACCATACCATTAGCTACCGGACTATTGGTAATTTTCTCTTTTCTTGCGTCCCACAAGATCTTTTGGCCGACTCGCAGTGCAATGTTGCCAAGCATTTGAGTCACCGCACAGTTCAATGCAAACGTAATATCGTATCAATGTCCCTATTCGAATACCGGCAAGAGGCCATGCACAGCAGAACTAGGAGGAATGACCGACACATCTACCGGTACACTTTCTTCTTAAACCCTTCCACGAAACCGCGCAAGATCGGAGATATGTCACCACGCTGCAAACGCACTTCAACCAGGCTAAAGCGAGAATCGGCCCAAGCAGCGTCCAGTGACTGGCGAAGGTCTTTGGGAGTATGGACTTCGAATCCAGAGCCACCCCAAAGCTTGGCCAATTTTGCAAACGGCCATTCCACAGTTTCGTTGTACCCTGCATGTGGAAAGAATGCCTGCAGCATTTCCCATCGGCTGTTGTTCAACAACACGATGATAGGATTTAGACCGTATTGCCGGGCGTGAGAGATTTCAGGCCCCGTCATCTGGAAGGCCCCGTCCCCGACCAGTACCAGCGGTCTCAGTCCGCTAGAGACCTGCAACCCCATGGCGCCCGGAACTGCAAATCCCATGGTGGCGTAGTATGCTGGAGCCACAAACGAATTGGCGCGAATATCCACGCTGGCAAAGAGACAATCGCCCGTATCGGAAACCACCGGCATTTCTGGATGCAAAGCCAGGAATTCATTCAATACCCGTATGAGGTGACGAACACGGATTGATTCATCCTCGGAAAAAGGCAACGCTATTTCGGGAGAGACATCCGTTCTCCAACCGGGCAGACAATCCTCCTTGGTTGGCAATCGTGGGGATTCCAAGAGCCGGTCGAGCAGCAGGTCCAGTGGTACATGTTGAAAGAGATGATGCTTGATATGAACATTTCGCGAGATGCACAACAGCGTATTGGTTTCGTCGATACAGTCGGCCGGGATGCCCAGGCTGGTATCGGAAATGAGCACTCCCAGCAGCAATAGGCAATCCGACTGTTCTACTATTTTCCTTAATGGCTCAGGGCTTACCGTGCCCAGATAGGTACCGATGAACTGAGGATGCAACGTAGGGAAAATGCCGCGCCCCAAGAACGAGGAGGTGACGGGAATCTGCAATTTTTCCGCCAGCTCCAGGACCTTCTGCTGCAGGCGGAAACGGTGCAGCTCGACCCCTACCACCAGCACTGGATGACGACTGGTAATTAAACGCTCAACAATCTCCTGGCTGGCTTCTTCCAGAGCCCCGTAATCAATCTTGAGTTCAACCTCCTCGAAGTCGCGAGGAACTGAAATCTCACTGAACACCATGTCTCTGGGAATTTCCAGGTAGACAGGGCGCATAAACTTCAAAGCGATATTGATGGCTTTCCTGATAATGATGGCAGCCGTATGCGGATCTTCCAGAATCGCGCCAAACTCCACGACTTCGTTGTATACATGCAGTTGAGACTCGTAAGATTTCACCTGGTGATGAATCAAAACCCCGGATCGTTTCTCCAGCTTTCCCGGCCCTCCCGAAATCACCACCAGGGGTGACTTCTCTGCATAAGCGCATGCTACTGAATTGATCATGTTGAGTCCGCCGGCTCCATAAGTCACACAGCAGACTCCGAGTCCGTTCGTGATGCGGGCTGAAGCATCGGCTGCAAAGCCGACGGCAGGCTCGTGGCTGAATGTCACAATTTGAAACTTCCCAAATGTTTCGAGCGCCTCGTAAACATTGAGTACGTAATCTCCGGGGATCCCAAAGATTTGTCTCACACCCCGAGCATAAAGTTCATCAAAAAGGAACTCGTAGAGTTTCATGGTTGGGCCTTCCAGGTTTGAGTCATCCGCCAGTGTTGATTGTAATACAAAAGCCCGCCTGTTCCTCTCTGTAGTTAAGGTACGCATGAAGGCCAGGGATGCGAGGAGCAGGCGGAGTCTTCTCATTCCAGCGGGGACATCGTACCAATCGTACTCCATCGGTTGGTAGACCCTTGAGTCGATGTTATAATCCAGTCTTTATTTGACCATCCGAGGAGATCCTTAATGCAATTATTAGAACTGTCCGAACGGCTTGTGAAATCGCTCCAGCTCTCAGTGGCCCCAGTTTCTTTGGCGTTCATGGATGAACCGCCTCCTGAGGTTCCCACCTTTGACTCGGTTGTTCCGTCTGCTTGTGCTTTTTGGGTTCGGGCAGAAAAAGGATTATTCTATGCAAAGGCCGAATCCCACGAAAACTGTCCCGTAGGCGTTCTCACCATGGGATTCCCGTTCACCCCAAAAGTGATGTCCACTTTGGACGAGTTTGTCCAGAAGATGTGCCAAGCTTCATACATCGGGGCTCGCGAACCGGAGCACATTCCGCGTTTGTCTTCTGCTCGCAAGGGGATTCTGTATGGTCCTTTGGCACACTTTCCTGTTTCCCCGGATCTCACGTTGATCTGGGTCAATGGTCGTCAGGCTATGATCCTGGAAGAGGCCTTGGGGACGGTTTGTTGGGATGTTATCAAAAAAGGGGAGCTGTTTGGGCGTCCCGCTTGTGCTGCCTTGGCGGTAGCTGCTAATGAGGCAAAGTCCACCGTTTCATTGGGCTGCTCGGGCATGCGGACATTTACTGGGGTTTCCGATGATAAGATCCTGGTTTCGATCCCTGTTTCGGTTCTGGAATCGCTTAGCGCTGGACTCGTTAATACTGTTCAATCCAACTCGAGCATGCTGGATTTCTATCGTCAACATCTGGCCAGTTTTGGAGATTCGTGAAAGCTGGCTAAGCCAGAGGATTCAGGATTCAGGCTCCTTCGGGGGCGCCACAACTAACGAAATCGAATAAGATCGTCCTCGTTCTCGCCGTCGTCCTCGGTTTTTGAAACAAAGGACGAGAACGACGACGAGGACGATCTTTCAAGAGAAACATACAGGGGTTCGGAGAGTTTAGTTTCAATCAATAAATTTCTACTCGGAGATAAAAGAATGAATCAACGCATGGTGAAATGTGTCAAGCTGCAGCGGGAGCTACCCGGATTGGATAGGCCTCCATTCAATGATGAATTAGGCCGTAGAATCTACGACAGCGTTTCAAAAGAAGCATGGAGCATGTTCCGCGAACACCTGAAAATGGTCATCAACGAGTACCGTCTCGTTCTCGGGACGGAAGAAGCCAACAAAATCATAGAGAAGCAAACTGAAGATTATTTCTTTGGCCCTGGCGCTGCACTCCCTCCAGGTTACGTCCCTCCTAAACAAAAATAACGTTCAAATTCATTGTTCCAAGCGTTTAGGATTACGCTTTCCTTTCCATGACCGTTTGCTTGACAGTAGTTCTCATTTCTACCTACGAAATGGGGAGACAGCCTTTTGGACTGGCCTCTCCTGCTGCCTGGCTTCGACGAGCCGGTGTGCGGGTATCTTGCGTGGATTTGTCCGTCGAGAAACTTCCAACGACACTCTTACAAGAAGCTGACCTAATCGCCTTTTACCTCCCGATGCACACCGCTACGCGTAAAGCGGTTCAGGTATTGAGCCAGATAAAAGGAATCAATCCCAGAGCATTCTTTTGCTTCTATGGTCTCTACGCTTCGATGAATTCGGATTATCTCCGAAGCTTGGGTGCAAACGTCATCATCAGCGGAGAATTCGAAGAGGCGCTGGTGAAGGTGGTTCAGGAGTTCACAAGTAAACAAGGGAAAGGTGTCTGCTCACTTCCTACAGCTTTCATTCACTCCCTCCCAAGGCAGCAGTTCATACCCCCATATCGCGATGAACTCCCTTCCCTGGATCGATATGCTCATCTGATCCTTTCAAATGGAGCAAAACGTCAGGTGGGCTATACGGAAGCTAGCCGTGGTTGTAAACACAACTGCCGCCACTGCCCAGTTGTCACTGTTTACCAAGGTCACTTCCGAATTGTGCAGCGCGACGTGGTGTTAGCTGACATTGACCAACAAGTGGACGCAGGGGCCCAGCACATCACATTCGGTGACCCCGATTTCTTCAATGGAGTCGGTCATGCCATGTCCCTGGCCAGATCGCTGCACCAGCGCCATCCTGGTCTCACATACGATGTCACCATTAAGATCGAGCATTTATTAAAGTATTCGCAACACCTCGAAGCCTTGCGTGACACGGGCTGTCTTTTTATCACCAGCGCTGTGGAGTCGATTGATGACCGGGTATTGCGCCTGCTCGATAAGGGCCACACCTGCGAGGATTTCCTCGCGGTAAGAGCACTCTTTAGGAAAGTCGGTTTGACGTTGAATCCAACTTTCGTCACCTTTACTCCGTGGACGACCTGGAAGAGCTATCGGGAGTTGCTCAATCTCCTTGCCGAGGAGGATCTTATCCATAACGTGTCC
>JBGOVH010000264.1:0-4803 GCA_041478005.1 Terriglobia bacterium
ACAGAGGGCATGCAGCGTGAGAGTGCAGTCATTGGAGGAGAAGGAAATGGGGGAGTGATTTATCCGAGGATCAACTTTGCTCGGGATAGTCTGGTCGGAATGGCTCTTATCCTTCATTTGCTGGCGGATTCTGGGCTCCGAGTCTCGGAGATTGTGGGACAATTTCCCTCTTTAAACATGAGAAAAGAAAAACTCCTTTGCCCTTCGGACAGGATCGGGGCAGTTCTGCGGTTGATTCGGGAAGAATATGCCCAATATCCTCAGGAGACTTTGGACGGAGTCAAGGTGCGACTTGAGGAGGGCTGGTTCCATGTTCGCGGCTCGAATACCGAGCCGATCATTCGTCTGGTCACCGAAGCAAGTTCGGTTGAAAGAGTTGAAGAGATCAGCCGCCAGGTCCTCCAGCAAGTTAGAATCTGCATTGACGCGCCCCCCACAAGGCCGTGAACAGCCACCCGGCGGTGAGAGAAACCTGTAAGCCTGTATAGGAGGCAGAGAGAAAATAGTGAAAAAGATTCAGCTTTCGTTGCTACTGACACTCACTTTTTTTCTGTGCGATCTGGGAAGTCAGACTCTATCCACAACGGCAATTAAATGCGGTCGATTCTTCGATGGGAAGACTCTGGCCCTGCAAGAGAATGTGGTCTTGTTGATTCAAGGAGACCGGATTCGCGAAGTGGGCAAGTCACTGGCGATTCCAGCTGAGGCGAGAGTGATCGATCTGGGTCAGGCGACAGTGATGCCGGGCCTGGTGGACTGCCATACGCACATGTTTCTGCACGGGATTAATTATGACGAGACGCTGTTGAAGAAATCCCTGCAATACCGGGCGATCTGGGCGACAGTTTCGGCACGCAAGGCGTTGCTGGCCGGATTTACGACCGTCCGGGATGTGGAGACCGAGGGCGCCGGATACGGGGATGTAGCCCTTCGCGATGCCATCAACGATGGACTCGTCATCGGTCCGCGGATGCAATGTGCCACCCGGGCTTTGAGTATAACTGGCGGGTACTCTCCTTATGGATATTCTCCGGATGTGGTCATTCCCAAGGGAGCACAAATTGCCGACGGAATCGATGGGGTGAGGAAAGCAGTGCGAGAGCAACTTGGCAACGGAGCCGACCTGATCAAGATATACATCGATCATCGGCGGAGGGGGACACCCGACCCGGATAAGCTCACGGCCTGGCCCACTTTTTCGCTCGAAGAAGTGAAGATCATTGTGGAAGAAGCGGCCAAGGTCGGGGCTAAGGTGGCCGCCCACGTCTACTCGAGCGCTGCCGCTCAAACTGCCATCACCGCAGGAGTGGCTTCTCTGGAGCATGGGATCTATCTGGATGATGCTACATTCAAGATGATGGCTGAGAAGAAGGTCTATTGGGTGCCGACGCTGATGGCTTATCTTCAGTTCATGGACGATCCTGGTGTCACTCCGGAGCATCGGCGGTTAATGACGGGAACAACCCAGCGTCACAAGGAGACGTTTCAGCGCGCTCTGAAACTGCCCGTGAAGATCGCATTCGGGACGGATCTGGATGGGCATCACGAAAAAGCTGGGCAGGAATTCATTTGGATGGTGCGCTATGGGATGGCCCCGCTGGAGGTCTTGAAGTCAGCGACGAGTGTCGCGGCGGAATTGATGGGCTGGCAGGATCGCCTGGGTACCCTCGAGACTGGAAAGCTTGCTGATGTGGTCGCTGTTGATGGCAACCCGATAGAGGACATCACCGCGATGTCCCGTGTCACTTTTGTCATGAAGAACGGCGTGGTCTACAAGCGGGAGAATTAATCGGAGTTCTGTAGGTGAAGGTTGAACTTAAAGATACTTAACGCAGCCCGTGGCCGCAACCCAAATCCCCTCCTATTTTAGGAGGGGACCAGGGGGTGGTAAATGGTTGCAGAGCACTGGTGGATCGACCCCCTCCTGCCCCCTCCTTATCCAGGAGGGGACTAACAGGGTGATAAGTAGACCGACATTTCGCTCACCTTACCCTCACCCCCCACTCACCCCTGCCCTCTCCCTCAGGGAGAGGGTGGCCGTAGGCCGGGTGAGGGGTCGTCCTCAGGTAGCGACTTATGGGTATGTCTGGATGCTTATGCACTCACTAATGACGATCTTGTATAACAAAAAGGAGCGAGGAATGACAGGGACCTTGCGATTCATTGTTTTGTTACAGGTCGGAGCGCTCTGGTTGAATGTCAGCAGCTTTTCACAGACCTTGACGGGAATTGCGGAGCTGCCTTATCTGAAGGACTTCAAGGCGCTGCGCTCTTCCAGCAATAATCCTGATTGGAAAAGTAACGATGACAGCAAGAGGCCCATCCCCGGGGAGACCGCGGTGATTGCTGACCTCAAGGGACCAGGACAGGTCAATCACATCTGGTTAACGATTGCCGCCAATGAGTATGGTTGGCCGCGCCTTTTGCGATTGCGGATCTACTACGACGGAAGCACTACGCCCAGTGTGGATGCGCCTGTAGGAGATTTCTTTGCTGTCGGCCACGGGTTGGAACGCCCTGTGGATTCCCTGCTGGTGCGGGATAGCTCCGAAGGGAGGTCGAGAAACTGCTATTGGCCGATGCCATTTCGTCGCTCTTGCAAGATCACGGTCACCAACGAAGGGCGGCGTCGAGTGTCCAATCTCTATTATCATGTTGATTGGCAGAAGATGAAGAGCTTGCCTGAAAACGTCGGCTATTTTCATGCACTCTATCGTCAAGCCCTGCCGGCGCCAGCGGGCAAGCGACTTGAGATCCTCTCGGTGAAAGGGCGAGGGCACTATGTGGGAACGGTTTTCAGCGTCATTCAGAATCAACCCGGGTGGTTTGGTGAAGGAGACGACTTCTTCTATGTGGATGGGGAACAATATCCAAGCATCGAAGGGACAGGCAGCGAAGATTATTTCAATGATGCATGGGGACTTCGAACGGGCACTGGCCCTTACACCGGAGTTCCTGTAGCAGAAGGGACCAACCTGGGTTCTCGAATGACGGCTTATCGCTGGCATTTGTCCGATCCCGTTCCTTTTACGCGTTCCTTTCTCTTTGAAATCGAGCACGCCGGTTGGACGTACAATGCCGATGGGACTGTCCGGTCCGGATTTGAGGAAAGAGCAGACCTGTTCAGCACGGTAGCCTTTTGGTACCAGGAGGGAATTGCACAGGACTCGCCGGAACCACCGTACGGAGCGGCCCGACTTCCTCATGGAAACGCTCTCCAGATCGAAGCAGAGAGTTTGATAAAAGACACAAAGGTTGAGGGTGGCAAGACCGAAGTCCAGAAAGAAGTATTTTGGTCTCGAGATCTGCTGTTGTTTCGAGCTGAGGGTCCTGGATCGAGAATCGATATTCCGCTGGATGTTAAAGAAGAGGGCTATTACGAGCTGCTGGCCCAGATTGCCCATGCTCCTGATTACGGAGTCTATGCAGTCATGCTGGATGGGAAGCCTACTTTTGACGAGTCGCAACTGGAGCATGAGCCCGGAGCCGATAACAGCGCCGTCAACCAGTTTCCGCTTTACAACGTGGAGACCTATGTTGCCGCGGACCACCTGCTTGGATGGCATAAGCTGGAGAAGGGACGCCACACCATAAATTTCATCTGCAAGGGAAAGCAGACTCAGTCCAGCGGATTCAACCTGGGGATTGATACGTTGATTCTGGCCAAGGTAGCTTCGCCTTCTCCTGTGGGAGGCGCCCGCGCTTCGGAGATTCGAGCCATTGGCGCCTTGGGGCTGGAGGCCAGCGCCCATGTTGAGAAACTGACAAAGGCTCTTGCCGATCCGGATCTGTTCGTGCGTGAGGCCGCAGCTTGGGCTTGCACTCAAATGCAAGGGAAAGCGGATTCGCTCATTTCGGAGTTGGTGTCCTCACTTACTGACCCTGACCCCGTTTTTCGAGGGTTGGTCCTGATTGCCATTAGAAATACGGGAACAGCCGCACAGCCGTTTCTGAATCAGTTGATCGAGAAGCTTGGCGACGAGGACCCCAATGTGCGCGTGAAGGCGGGCGAAGCCATTGCCAGCCTGGGTACTGCCGCAGTCCCAGCCATTCCGGCTTTGGTGAAGGCTTGCCAGATGGAAGGAGAGCAGGTCCCTGTGTTGAGGAGTATGGCTCACGCCCTGGGTGCCATTGGACCCCAGGCACAATCGGCTCTGCCTGTTCTAAGAGAGCTTAAGAAGCATCCTCGAGTGGACTGGGAGGCCAGCGCAGCTATTCGCAAGATCACAGGAGAGTCTGCAATTAGTCCCCGATAAATTGGGGACTCAAACGAGGAAGGCTACTCCAAATAAGATAACGTAAGAACGTGCCAATACAACTCCCAACCCGAGAGCGTTACCGGGATCTTATCCCAGCACAACACACGAGGGAAGACAGCAAAACTTGGGCGCCAAAGTCGCCCCACAAGGGTTCAAGGCAGCGGCGGATGCGTAACGCTTTTAAGCATGAGTTAGTTATGACACTAACAGCCGTCAATATTAGTTGTTGATATTATTGGCGTCCCGTAGGGCATTCGAACCCCTGTTGCCGCCGTGAAAGGGCGTTCCGGCTGGTGCTTGCCACCGTTGATTAAATCGATTTAAAGATGGAAAAGATGATGCGATCCACACTGGGAATGTTGACGAAATACACCATGGGTCTGGTTCTCCGCCGAACCTCTACAAAACATCTTTCAATCGCATTCAAGGTCCGCCGCCGGCCAAACGGTCCCGTGAGCAGATGCGATTCATAACACCCGTCCCACACAACAAGTTAACGGAGTCAACAATCTTCGCCGTTCTGAAGCGAAGGAGGCGTTAGTGC
>JBGOVH010000414.1:0-3771 GCA_041478005.1 Terriglobia bacterium
AAGGAGAGACTTCCTCAGACCAGAAAGAATATCGAGGCGTCGTCAGCTTTTATGCAACGGCCTTTTCGTCCGCTCCTGACTTGGCCAGTGCAGGCGGTAATTTTACCGATTTCGCCCTAGCCAGGGACATAAGTCCTGGCAAGAGCTGGTTGGTTGCTGGGGTTATTTCAGATTCAGGTTTTGCCGAAGTGGATTCTGTATTGAGACTTCATGATCGTAACGGACACAATTCTGCGGTTAGGGTTAGTTTCGGCGCGTTGCCCTATCTAGCATTACCTCTGACTCCCATCATGGAGCGAAACGTCCAACGGTTGAATATTTACAACATAGATTTCCATGATGAGATCAAATTGTCAGATCATCTGTTCGTACTTTATGGGACTGAACTGCAAGCAACCGATCCCGGCGTGAACGCAAGAAAATTTCGGCCGCGGTGGGGGGTCAACTACCTTCCATCCAAAGGACACAAATTTAGTTATCTAAGGACAACCTCGCTTCCTCAGTTGCAGCGAGTGGTTGATTTGCAAGAGGGTGAATCCATCCAGTTTTCTTCACCGTTCCAACATGAATTTGGCAACCGTCTCAATTTCGGAACGAGTCGGGTGGCCCACTCTGAGATTGCAACCGATCATACTTGGCGGCCCAGTTCTCGATTTGTTCTTGGAGCATACTCCGACGATTTCTCGGCGAACAACTTGGTTTGTTGTGGGATGTCATTCGGAAATCTCTTTCCCTCAAACAAGGGAATACGAGTGGCTTACTTGGGATCGCTGGGCTCAAGATTGGACACAGGTGTGGGATATACCTATGGTGGGGGGATACATTCTTATGGGCAGTTAACAGAACTGGCAACACAGAATTTTCATGTCATTACTGCCAGACTTAGAACAGAAATCCCAACTTCGAAGACACAAGTTTCGGCAACCTATCGCTGGATCTCAGGGGACTCCATAACGATTATTGACCCTTACCAGGATGTTTTCGATTCGTCTTCACCAGGGGTGAGCCTGATGATTGCGCAAGTTATCCCCTATTTTGGGAGATTCTTACCGGGTAAGCTCGAAGCACAGATTGACGTAAGAAATCTATTTGCAAAGAATTACTCTGAACTCTACAACTCGCCGTCTCTTCGGCGCATCGACTTTTTGCAGCCTGCTAAACTAGTCCGTGGTGGTCTTAAGCTGAAGTTTTAGCAAGATTGCCTTTCATCGTCATTCCATCAAACATTGCGCACTCATTTGGATACGTTTTTTGGGATATTCCCATACCAAAAAATGTATGAACTCAATTCTGTAATCTTTTGGCGGTGTCAAATCTCATCTAACCTATTGCATTCAATAAACTTAATATGATGATGACCTTTGAGCGCATTGGCAGCAAAGTTGCTAGATTATTGTTATAAAATTTGAGGTCATTTTCTCCGGATATGGTTGTCAAATTCAGCTTCAAGACAGTCATCATCGTTCTAGTTACTCTAACCCTCACAGTCTTTGGTGTTATTAATAGTTTCCAGAAGGCAAAGTATGTGACTCCAGAGGATGGATGTGGGTGGATTGTCACGTCGCAAGGGGTCAAGGCCTTTATTGTGGAAAGAGAAGGGCCCTGTGACAAGGCGGGCATTCGTAAAGGAGACATTTTAGACTCGATCAACGGCAAGAGAGTATTGAGTTCGGGTGACGTCTCAAAAACGCTTTACTCACTGGGAGTTTGGTCTAAAGCCAGATACTCCATCCTTCGCGGAGAAGCGAGTTTCATCACTTCGGTTATCATTGCTCCCCAGCAGACTCACCTAAGAGTTAAGTGGTTTCTAGAAATTGTTGGTTTTCTTTACCTTTTTATCGGTGTTTTCATATTTCTGAGAAGGTGGCAAGCTGCCGGAGCACTTCACTTCTATACGATCTGTCTTTTATCATATATCGTCTATGCTTATTCATACACAAACAAGCTCAATTCATTTGATTGGGTGATTTATTGGACAGATGCTGTCGCCCTTCTGTTCTTGCCCCCTCTCTTTCTTCATTTTTGCCTGTGCTTCCCGGAACGCAAGAAAACTCTGAAAACGTATCCGCACTTTGTTCTGCTGCTTTATCTTCCCGCAACCCTGCTCACATTTATTCAGGTGATGTTTATCTCGGGGAGCCTAAACTTCTTGAGACCGCCTCTGGAGCTCAGGTTTCTCCTTGACAAAACACATACGCTGCATTTCGCTGTTCTGTTCATTCTGGGCGTTGCTTCACTCTGTCACACCTATCTTAAGAGTTCTAACCTTACATTGAGACAGCAGATGAAATGGATCGTGCTGGGCACGACCCTTGGGACCTGCCCGTTTTTTTTCTTTTATGCCATCCCTTATTACCTGGGAGTCACTCCGACTCTTTGGATGGAAGCCTCTGTTTTTCCATTTGTGCTGATTCCACTTGCTTTTGGATATGCCATTATTAAGTACCGATTGATGGACGTGGATATCATTTTCAAAAGAGGAGTGGCTTCTACCCTTGCTTCCCTGGCCGTGGTCGGTTTCTATTTTCTCGTGATTGGGATTGTCAGCGAAGTATTCAGGGCCTCCGGAGCGAATCGCATCTGGGTCATTATCTCGATCGTTGTCGCCGCGTTCGTGTTTTCTCCTCTTCGGAATTGGATTCAGGCCAAAGTTGATGAGTACTTTTATCGCGACCGTTACGATTATCGCAAGACATTGATTGAATTCGGAAAGACTTTGGGGGCAGAGGTCAATCTGAAACGGTTGTTAGATTCAGTTGTTGAGAGAATTGGAAGAACATTATCCGTTGATAAGATTGCGATTTTTCTGGAGGACGAAAACGCACCGGGCCATTTTTATTTGGCCAAGTCAACCGGAATCAACCTCTCAATAGGATTGGTAAATACGGGGTTTTTGGATCCTGGCCGGTCAACGCTAGCCAAAGGATATCTCTTCTATGAAAATCTGAAGAATCTAGTTTCGGAACGTCCTGAGTTTCATGAGGCATTAAGACAGTTGGACATGAATTACTATCTGCCTTGCGTGATCAAGGGACACGTCATTGCCTTTATCGGGTTAGGGCGCACGAGCCATGGAGACCTTCTAACCAGCGAGGATGTTGAATTGCTGCAAACGATTGCTGGTTATGTGGCAATTGCCATCGAAAATGGCCGTCTCTATCTTTCAATCCATGAGAAAGCAGAAGAGCTCCAACGGCTGAAGGATTATAGCGAGAATATTGTTGAGTCCATCAGCGTTGGAGTCTTAGTGCTGGGGCTCGATCAGAGGATCGAAAGCTGGAATACGCAAATGGAGTCATTGATGGGCATCACTAGGTCGGAAGCTTTGGGGACGAAGCTCACCCATCATTTCCCTGAAACGTTGGTTGAGGCAATACAAAAAAGAAAGAGTGAGAATTCAGGCAGCCGTTCCGACGTCATCAAGCTTTACAAGGTTCCGTTGAAACTCAAATTCAAATCAATTGTAGCCGACATTATGGTGACGCCATTGTATGGGAAGAGCGGCAGTGTGACGGGGCAACTTATCATCGTAGACGACAAGACGGAGCGGGTTAAGCTTGAAGATCAACTGGTAGAGTCCGAAAAACTCACTTCCATTGGATTGCTGGCCGCGGGTGTGGCGCACGAAGTGAATACCCCTTTAGCAGTCATTTCCAGTTACAGTCAGATGCTCAATAAGCAGCTCAGCAAAGACGATCCAAAATGCAAAATACTCGACAAAATCATTAAACAGTCTTTTAGGGCTTCGGAGATCGTAAACAGTCTCTTGAA
>JBGOVH010000586.1:0-2707 GCA_041478005.1 Terriglobia bacterium
AGATTGCGCTGGCCCCTATCATTGGTCGCCGGATGGAAAGAGCTTCCTTTATCGGATACCACCAGATCGCAAATCGAGCGTAGGTCTATTCAATCTCAAAACAGGCAAGAAAACCGAAGTGCTGAAACACGCCAATAATTCCCTCGAGGACGTGCAGTTCTCACCCGATAATTGCTGGATTGCCTTTGTCGATATGCAGGGTTTATGGGGTCGGCTGTTCGTCGTTCGCTTTCGAGGCGAAGAAGAGCTGAAAGAAAGTGAGTGGATCGCTGTGACGGATGAAACGGCCATAAACGATAGGCCTCGATGGTCGCCGAACGGGAATCTGCTTTACTTTGTTTCAAAACGGGATGGGTTCATCTGTTTCTGGGCGCAGCGTTTGGAGCCAGCAACGAAACATCCCGTGGGACCGGCATTCCCAGTTTATCATTTTCATCGCGCTCAGTTTCCACTCACGGGTATGGAGTTTTCTGTTGCCCGTGACAAGATTGTGTTTACTCTTGAAGAGCTCACCGGCAACATTTGGATGACCAGCACGAAGCAGTGACGAGTGATGAGTGACAGGTGACTACAGGTGACAAGTGGGGAGGCAAAGACATTCAGTTCCCAGGCGAGTTGGTCTCCGGTGCAAAAATGTCAGGAGCGCAGCCGCCGCGTGATGGAAATCCGTTTATAGCATGCGCGGGGGAGTCCCACGCGCACGCTCTATCAAGTTTCTCGATTTCGTAAGTGATACGATATAATTAGCCTCGTGACAATGTCCAACAAGCCTAAAGGAGAACGGATGTCCAAGATAGAGATTAACCTTACTATTGAACAAATCGCAGAAAGTATCTCGCAACTCTCAGAAGAACATCAAAGGAAGCTTGCTGCTTTGGTCCTTCAGGATCGCAGCCTCGAACCTTTTGTCGAGGAATTAGAAGACAGCCTGATTTGCGAGAGAGCCGCTGAAGAGGCAGAACCTTTCAGTCCTGGGGATCTTACTCAGACATGAGTTATCAATTGAATCGCACTTCAGCGGCTATACGGCGGTTGAGTCACTTACGTAAGATTCATCATCCACTACATAATGCGATAGTCGATGCAATTAGAGCTTTAGCAGAGAATCCTCGTCCGGCTGGATGCGTTAAGCTCGCAGTTCGTCCTGAATGGAGAATCCGGGTGGGCGACCACCGGATTCTTTACTTGGTTGATGATGCGCACCATAGTGTTACCATTACCGAAATCGGTCACCGCCGCGAGATCTATCGTTGAGATTTCCCATTCCTTATTCCAGTTCTACCTAATCCATCCCTAATCCTAAAGAATATTTCAGAAATTCGGTGTTCTAACCCCAAATACCTACCGCGCCTCCATCTTCTTCAGGCTTTGAATCTTCTGATTCGTTTGAGCTAACTGAATTAGCAGACTCTCCAATTGCTGATTGTACTCGGCTTCAGGCAAGGCGGCCTTCCTGTACTTGAGCTCTTGAACGGCTGCTTCGATTTTTTGCTTGCTGGAGCGGAGTGCCTGCAATTCCGGGCTGATGGCCTGGCTTCCTTCTCCTTGGACGATGTTTTCTGACGGCCATTCTAATGAGAGTTTTGCAGCCAGTAATCCTTCCCCATTGGACGGGGCCGGTCGTCCGGAACCTGTCTGGTCTCCGTTATCTTCTAAGAGAGAATGCTCAGTTGCCAGACGATTCTTCTCCTGGTACCAACCTTCAACCTTTTGGGAAGTGTAAAGAAAAGCTTCGAGGACGGAAACTTGCCCATTCTTGTCGGTGTCCGCAGATTTATTCTTAAACGCTTCGATAAAGAATTGTGCGAAGAGCGTATCATTATTCTCAAATTCGTTCTTGGTGGCGGTAATGACCACCCTGCCTTTTCGGCTCAAAGTCTTAGTCAAAATCCCGCTGCAAGGTGTGGAGCAGACCAGCACCACAGTCTGCCGGTTGAAGCGGTCAAGCCAACTTTTGAGTTCGGAACCCGTAATATCGGGACCCACAAGGTTGAACTTGTACTCCTTCCCATCGAAGCTGCCGTGCCCAATAAGTAAAATGAAAAGTAGGTCCTCTTCCTTTATCCTGGAACCCAGGTCTTCAAACGCCTTGACAAGCTCGTTCTTTGTGGATTTGGCAGTTACATCGGCCGGATCTTTAGCGGGATCTTCAAACAGAAAAATAACATTCCCTTTTGGAAACTTAAGGTCCTGTCTGAGTATCTGAACCATCTGGTTAGACCATCCCCAGAATTTCTCCTTAAACTCTTCGTCACCCGAAGCGCTACTGACGATTAGTGCGTAGTTGGAGGGGAGGGCATAGAGTGTCGTCAGCCCGAAAAAAATCAGTAACGAGATTAGTATGAGAAACCTATTCAGCCTCATTGAGTCCGCAATTTATTGTTAATGATTTTGCCCGTCAATCGGAAATTCGCGTAATGCGTTAGAAGGTGTGAAAAAATTGTAGTAACGACTTCAGTCGTTCCCAACTCGGGCTGAAAAGAAACGACTAAAGTCGTCACTACAAACCTTCTTTGCGCCCAGTTATTAATTTTTTCACACCTTCTTAGTTTCGGGGGGTGTAGAAGCCGCCCTGAGAGCACCCAAGCGTGCGCAGGAGCGCCCGCTCCACCTCCCATGGGTGGCACGCGCGCATTGATGTCAACTTAAGGTGGTTTCGTCCCCGATTGACGCAGAAAACGCGTCAATCGGGGCTACCAAGGCGACT
>JBGOVH010000230.1:0-5202 GCA_041478005.1 Terriglobia bacterium
GGGGTAAGGGCTGACTTAAGAGTCGAACGCCTCAGCGAAGCTTTCAATTCCTCGATCGAGATCGTTTCACCACTCAGATATTTTTCGACCAGTGTTTCGTCATTCTCACAGATGGATTCGACCATTTTCTCACGATGCTTCCTGGCTTCGTCGATATATTCCACCGGGATATCCACGGTTTCGTAGACGCCCCCCAGGGTCTCGTCCTTGTAAACGATGGCTTTCATTCCCATCAAATCGATGACACCGAGAAAAACATCCTCTTTGCCCAAAGGCAGCTGAACAGGCACAGGATTGGCTTTGAGCCGATTCTTCATCATCTCCACACATCGTTCAAAATCGGCGCCGACGCGGTCCATTTTGTTGATAAAAACAATTCTGGGAACACGATACTTATCCCCTTGGCGCCACACGGTCTCAGTCTGCGGTTCCACCCCTTCAACGGAACCCAAAAGGCAGATGGCCCCGTCCAGAACCCGAAGGCTACGCTCGACTTCTGCCGTGAAATCAACATGACCAGGGGTGTCGATAATATTGATTCGAAAATCCTTCCAAAAGCAGGTAGTTGCTGCGGAGGTGATGGTAATGCCTCTTTCCTGTTCCTGCTCCATCCAATCCATCGTGGCGGTTCCATCGTGAACTTCACCGATTTTGTGGGTGATTCCAGTGTAAAAGAGGATCCGCTCAGTGGCCGTTGTTTTTCCAGCATCGATGTGAGCCATAATCCCTATGTTTCTGGTATTTTTTAATGGAACCTGACGTGGCATGAACCTAAATTACCTGATAAATCCCTGCGAAAACTTTGAGCTACTAGGAGAGCGCCTAAAGCTCATCTACCAACGATAATGAGCAAATGCTTTATTGGCCTCAGCCATCTTGTGAACATCCTCACGTTTCTTGACGGCCGAACCACGGTTGTTAGCTGCGTCGAGTAATTCGGCAGCTAACTTTTCTTCCATTGATTTTTCTTTGCGAGCCCTGGAGTAACTCACCAACCAGCGAATGCTTAGCGAGATTCGCCGGTTCTGGTTTACTTCAACAGGCACTTGATAGTTGGCTCCACCCACACGCCGCGTTTTGACTTCCAATACAGGCTTTACAGTTTCAACAGCCTTCTTGAAGGTCTTTAGTGGGTCATCATTGGTTTTCTGCTGGATAATGTCCAGAGCGCGATAAAAGATGGACTCAGCCGTGCTTTTCTTGCCGCCCCACATGATGCAGTTCACAAACTTGGTAATTAGGGTACTGTTGTAAATTGGATCGGGCAGGACGTCGCGTCGTGGAACATTTCCTTTTCTTGGCATAACTTTAGCCCCCAAGCGAGCGCTCGCAAACAGCGACGCACTCTCCATATATTCAAACTCTATCCCTGCTCAGATTTAGTTATTTGGGTCTCTTGGCCCCGTATTTGGATCGGCTCTTCTTGCGATTCTGAACACCAACCGAATCCAAAGTCCCACGGATGACGTGGTAACGAACGCCAGGAAGGTCCTTTACACGCCCACCACGGATAAGGACGATGGAGTGCTCCTGCAAATTGTGCCCGATACCCGGTATATAGGTGGTGACTTCAATGTGATTGCTTAATCGCACACGAGCCACTTTCCTGAGAGCCGAGTTCGGTTTCTTTGGCGTCGAGGTGTAAACACGAACACAAACCCCGCGTTTTTGAGGACAACTTTGGAGCGCTGGACTACTCGTTTTATACCTGGGCTTACTCCGACCCATTCTGACCAACTGGTTAAACGTAGGCAAGTCTTAATCTCCTCGACACATCTCAATCATTGCAACAGTTACAGGCATCCACGTTCACAAGGCGAAAAACCCTGTGACTCTAGCAAAAGCCAAACCCCAGTGTCAATTGAAAATTTCTGAATTATGAAGTTTTTGGCAAGTCTCAGACAGTTAGAATCTCTTCTTCCTTTCTTTTGGCTAGCTCTTCTATTTTGGCTGTGAATTGATTGGTGAGCTTCTGTGTTTCTTCCAGTCCCTTTCGCTCGTCGTCCTCAGAGATTTGCTTTTCTCTTAGCATTTTCTTCAGCGCTTCGTTTTCATCACGCCGGATGTTCCGAATAGCAGTGCGATGGTCTTCCAAAACCTTCCCCACGTGCTTGGCTAACTGCCTGCGCCGCTCTTCCGTCAGAGGAGGGATTGGAATGCGAATGATTTTCCCATCATTTGCTGGATTCAGACCCAGGTCAGAGGACCGAATAGCCTTTTCGATCGCGACAAGCAAGGAGGTATCCCATGGCTGGGCCGTAATCAAAGTAGGCTCCGGAACAGAGAGTGTGGCAACCTGATTAAGGGGGGTAGGTGTCCCGTAGTAGGCCACAGTGATGTGGTCTAGGAGCGACAACGATGCCCGCCCTGACCGGACTCCGGAGAGTTCATGGCGCAAATCTTCAACGACTTTTTCCATGCGTGTTCTTGTCTTTTGAAGGATGTCTTTGATCATGGCAATTTACACCTTTACGACAGTCCCAATTTTTTCACCCAGAAGGACTCTCTTGATGTTGCCAGACTGAAAAAGGTTGAACACAATAATTGGCAATTTGTTGTCCATACAGAGAGAGATGGCCGTTGAATCCATTACGCGAAGTCCCTGGCGGATGACGTCAATGTATTTTATCTCTGAATACATGGTTGCCGATTTAACTTTTACCGGATCGTCATCATAAATCCCGTCAACTTTTGTGGCCTTCATTATCACTTCCGCTTTTATTTCCATGGCCCGAAGGGCCGCAGCAGTGTCGGTTGAAAAATAGGGATTGCCTGTGCCTGCGGCAAAGATTACCACCCGATTCTTTTCCAGATGGCGAATGGCTCTTCGACGAATAAAGGGTTCGGCAATTTCTCTCATCTCGATTGCCGAAACGACTCGAGTATAGATGCCAACCTTCTCCATCGCGTCCTGCAAAGCAATGGCGTTGATCACTGTGGCCAACATTCCCATGAGATCCCCTGAAACTCTATCCATTCCCTGGGCGGTGGCAGCCAGGCCACGAAAGATATTTCCTCCCCCAATCACGATGGCAAGTTCAACCCCCAGGCCATGAACTTCCTTCAGCTCTTCAGCGATCCTGCCGGCCATTAGAGGATCAACACCAAAGCCCTGATTTCCCATTAAGGCTTCGCCGCTCAATTTAAGCAAAACTCTTTTGTACAGAAGGGGAGACATGAAGTAGTTCTAATTTGACTCGGCACCAACCTCGGCTGGTGAATCACTGTCTTTTTTTTCTAGACCTTCTCCCACTTTGAAACGAGCAAATCGACGCAAGCTGATGTTCTCCTTTATCTTCGCAATCTTTTCAGTGATTAACTGTCCCACGTTGATTTTGTCATCCTTGATGAAGGGTTGATCGTATGCGCAGATTTCAGAATAGAACTTATTCAACTGTCCCTCGACAATTTTGTCAATCACAAAAGCTGGCTTCCCGGAATTCAATGCCTTTTCACGATAGATCTCCTTCTCCTGATCGATGACTGTTGCGGGCACATCCTCACGACGCACATACTTTGGATCCATTGCCGCAATGTGCATGGCAATATCCTTGGCCAACTCCTGAAACTCAGGGGTCTTAGCCACAAAATCGGTCTCACTGTTCAGCTCAACCAAGACACCAATCCTGCCTCCGGGATGAAGATAAGAAATGACAACACCTTCGCTAGCTACACGACCTGCTTTTTGGGCGGCGGCAGCAAGTCCCTTCTTTCTCAGAACCACCGTAGCTTTTTCAAAATCACCGCCAGCTTCCTCGAGAGCCACCTTGCACTCCATCATGCCCGCCCCGGTTGCTTCTCTCAAACTCTTTACCTGTTGTGCCGAAATCGCCATCCAAACTCCTTCCAAAAGAGTAAGATTATTGTTTCTTCCCTATACTTCAAAGAGGCTGGTACATCGAATTAAAGTGACGACACACCCGCCCCAGCTTTCGCACCGGGAGGAGACACTCCCCAGCGTTATGCGCACCAACGGGTCAATTTAGGTTGGGAGAACTGCAGGATTACCGAAAACGAACGCGTTGAGATTAGTTCGAAGCCGCAGGCTGACTTCCAAGGCCGGTCTTGGACGAGCTGCTCCTTCTTGAGCTTGAACGGTCGTTCAAGTTTCCTGGGACTTCTGGGCCCGCTGGGGCTTCAGCACTTTCATTGAGAGAAGCTCCATCAGCGGCCGAGCCGTTTCCTTTCAAATCTTCCGTTTCTGCCGAGCTCCCCCTTGTAACGGGAGAATTAGCCGCTTCCTCAGCTTCAGAAATCTTGTCCTTTAGAGCCGCCTGGCCTTCTATCACGGCTTCCGCTATCTTTGAAACGAATAGTTTAATGGCCCTGAGCGCATCGTCATTCCCTGGGATAACACAATCGATGTTATCCGGGTCACAATTGGTATCCACAACAGCCACAACCGGAATCCGCAAACGATTAGCCTCTTTCACTGCAATCTCTTCTTTTTTCGAGTCAATGATGAAAACCACCTGAGGAAGACGCTTCATCAACTTAATTCCGGCCAAATTCTTCTCCAGCCCTTTTCGCTCACGCTCAAGACGAGCAACTTCCTTTTTAGAAAACAGCTCGTAGCGTCCGTCAGTCGACATCTCCTCCAACTCCCGAAGGCGCTGAATAGATTTCTGAATCGTAACAAAATTCGTGAGCAACCCACCCAACCAACGCTGATTCACGTAAAACATGCCACAACGTCTCGCCTCTTCAGCCACGGCTTCTTGCGCCTGACGTTTAGTCCCCACAAACAGTAACGTCCCGCCCTGGACAACGGTATCAGTGACAAAACGGGTAGCTTCCTTAAACATCCGCAGGGTTTTCTGCAAATCGATTATGTAAATCCCATTTCTTTCTCCAAAAATATATTCCTTCATCTTTGGATTCCAGCGTTTTGTCTGATGTCCAAAATGAACACCAGCCTCCAAAAGTTCTTTCATCGAAACAGACGCCAAACACACCTCCTACTAAACCAAGATTTTTTTCAGAATTTAGGGATACAGCTTGAATCTGTCCCAGATTATCGTTTCGAAAATTGGAACCGTTTTCGGGCTCCCTTTTGCCCATATTTCTTTCTTTGACATAGTATTTCTCCTTTAAATTACTTCATACTAAATTATATTGACTGCGCGGTAATAATTCAAATCGCGTAGTATTATCGATTCAAATCGCTAATCCATGCCTATCATGTATGTAATACTAAGAATA